>NZ_JASDCM010000009.1:0-141361 GCF_030407915.1 Pseudoalteromonas sp. APC 3250 | reverse complement strand
CTTATTATCTTCAATTGGGTATATTTCACCAGCTCAATATGAAACAGACTACTATGATAATTTAAACGAGTCAGGTAAAGTGGCCTGACTTAAACAAACTGGTCTCCGATGAACTCGGGGCGATTCATTTTCCTTAATCTAAAATAAATATCTTTGTTTATAGATATTGTTATTCTTTTATTATTGAATTTTAGTTTTCTTATTCTAGCTAGATAATTATCCCAAGTACTTTTTTCTAGTGTCCTTAAAAGTGGCTTAACTCGGTTGAAAATGTTTTTTAACCCCGTGAACTCCTTTTCTAACTCATTTTCTAATGATTTTTTAGGCTCTTTTGATGATGTTAATATTTCAATTATATTGTCTATGTTTTTGATTTTTGCTGTTGAATATTTTGATATAACCTCTTTGGTTTTTCTTATTTCAACTTTTAACTTTGGCTCAATATCCTTATTGTATAGCTCATTATGTGAAATGTACCATTCCCAAATTTTAATATTTTTCTTATTCATTCTAAATGCTACCTGTTTAATATATTCATTTCGTTCTGGAACTTTTTTGTGACTTGATTAGTTTCGGAACGAATTATTTTTTATTTAGTTCTGGAACGTTTTTTTTTGAATTTACTCGTTCCGAAACGAATTAACTAAACGTTAGTTCTGGAACGTTTACATGTCAAGTATATTTAAATTAATACTATTTGGGAACGTAAGGGATCTTTGCTTGGAACCTTAATAATTTAAATCTGTAAAAAGTAAGTCCACATTAAATGTTAGGACTAAACATGAAAGATATAGATGAATTGCTCAATTATAACATCAGGTTAGTTGGACATGATAGATTAGATGAAGATTCAATTAGTTTATCGTTAGTAGATACTGTTATTGAGCATAGTAATAAAATATATACCTATTCTATAGGTGGAAATGAAGTTAAAGAGTTCTCAATAGATCAGTTCATTTCGAGATACGGTTATGATTATCGAGAAATTGACTGTGTTTTTTGGAGCTTAGGTACCTACAAATACTTGAAAAAAGAAAATTCATTTAAGCACCCAAAGATACATAATGTTATAAAAACTAAAGCTGAAAACAAAAAGAAAGTAAAAAGTTTCTGTGGTGTTGAGTCTTCAAGTCACCTTGATTTTTTTGCTATAACTTTAAATGTAAAAAAAAGGCATGTTAAAAAATTAATTAGAGAGCTTTTAAATGAAGATTTAATAGAGAGATGCTCTAAGAAAAAACAGAAGTGTCGGTATTATAATCGAAAAGCTTTTAACGAAAGTGAACATTTTTATATTGATTACTCTCCAAAGGGGAAGGCGCGTAATTATTTGAAGGTAAGATGGAACCCTGCATTTACAAGTGAGAAATATCTTAGATATTTTTTCTCTAGACTGAAGTCATTAGTTGGTAAAAATTATAGTGAGATAGTTAATGAGTCCTTAATTTCTAGAGTTGATTTTGCATTAGATTTTAAAGGTGATTCAGTTAAAGATACTATATTAAATATAAGTGGCTCTTCTAAGTTAAATAACTATTTTAATAGTGAGTCAGTCATGGAAACAAAGATAGTTGGTGCGAGTGAGTTTAGATTGCAAGTATACAATAAGTCTTTACAACAAGGGTCTAATTGTCCGGATTCACTTAACAGAATTGAAGTCCAATTAAAAAGACCTAAGATTGACGAGTTAAGAGTTCAACTAAAAAACGTTTGTAGTATTTTTGAAAAATCAAATAAAGTAAGAATGTATAGTAATACCGATAATAAATACTTTAGCCATGATGAAATGAATGATCTAAAATATTTAGGCGTGGTCGGATTAAGATCTTCTCTTAATAATTCAAATGAGAAGAAGAGGCTATCTCGAAATCTTGCTAAGATTGAAGTAACAGGTTTTGGTGATAGCTTAATGGGCGGATCATTAGCTGAGTTACAAAAGCTCAAAAGGCTTTTATTAAAACCTTAATACGTAATTGGAATTGCGCCAAATAGTGTGCCAAAATCTACTTTTACGTTTGCCACAATTAATATAACGTATTGATTATTATGTTTATATTTTAGTCTACCTGTTCACTTACCGGCTGACTCACTCATTCAATAAAAAAGCCCGCAGTTAACGCTGCGGGCTTTTTTGTGTTTGGAATATGCTGTCAGGTTGCGGGCGGCGAGCTTCGGGTTGCGGGCTTAAAACCTAAACTCGACGCGAGACTAACTATCGCCTTCAGGCATAAAAAACCTTGTAATGTTAACCGCAAGGCTTTTAAATTTCTCGAACCTCGAACCTCGAACCTCGAACCTCGAACCTCGAACCTCGAACCTCGAACCTCGAACCTCGAACCTCGAACCTCTCTATATAATATTTTTACCTTGCTCTGGGTCGCGTGATTCATCGGCTTGCTCGCGAATATCATCCGTATCACTACTTACATCATCAATACTGTGTTCATGCTCTGTGGTTTTATGTTTTTGAATATGTGATTGCTCGTTAATTTCTTCTGTTGTCTCTGTTTTAGCTTCGCTTGCTATGGGATAAATATCTTCACCTTGGCTATTGAGCAATATACGCTCTCTGGCATTGTCAGGCATACTTATATTATGTTGCGTAAAACTATTGATTAACTCTCGCATAAGTTGTGAGGCTACTTTTACCGTGCTGTATTGTTCGCCGTTGACCCAAAAGTAAACGGTAAAGTTAATAGTGGCGGAGCCTAAGTTATCAATCAATACTTGGGGAGGTGGATCGCTAAGCACAGAGGTTTGCTGCGATATCATACTAATTGCCAAACTTTGTGCGTCGCGAATGTCATTATCGTAGCCAATACCGATTGAAAAATGACCGCGCATTTTAGGATTAGCGGTTAAGTTTTTAATGGTATTTTTATACACAGTCGCATTGGGTATTTGAATATGATTGCCATCGTAGTCAACTAAAGTGGTTGCCCGTGCAGTTACTTTTTTAACAATACCAATTCTGCCATCAACTTCTATTACATCATCTATTTTAAATGGACGCTGTACACTTAAAAGTAAACTGGCAATAAAGTTCTCAGCAATATCCCGAAAGGCAAAGCCTAAAATAAGCCCAATTAATCCGGTGCCACTCATAATTGCGACCGCGAATTCGGTGAGTCCTGCCAAGCGTAAAAATAGATAAAACCCGAGTAAAATAATTAAGGTGCTAATACCTCGCCTAGCAACTAGATGTACTAATTTACTCTTGGTCATGTAAGTAACAGGCTTTATTAACAAGCGTGATAATGGTGTGGCAATTAAATAACTAATCACCAAAATAACAATCCCTAATAATAAAGTGGGCAGTAATTGCATGAATGTGTGTAGTAATTGCACGCTTTGATCTTTTAAAAAGCTCCAAGAAATTGAGTTTGGCTTAACGGTGTCGATTGCTGGAATTGATGTGTTATTAGCGAGTGTTGCAATTAAAGCACTGAGCATAGAGGTCATCCGTGTTAGGTCGAAGTAATTAGGGTCTGTGTTAAACAATAGCAGCAAGTTTAATACCAAGCAGTATTTGTTTGGCAAACATTTTGCTACTTAATTAGAAAAAGGGAGTTAACTATGAGTGACTTTAAGCGTGGCCAAAGAGCCAAGCAGCCTAACCATATCCCTCTGCGTGGCTGGTGGGATATTACAAGGCGAATAGTAAAAAAAATGAGCCGTGATAATTTATCTTTAGTGGCGGCTGGCGTGGCATTTTATGCGTTACTGGCTATTTTTCCCGCCATTGCGGCATTGGTGTCTGTGTATGCTTATTTTGCATCACCGAATGATATTAGTGTGTATTTAAGTCAGTTTATGGCGTTATTACCACAAAGCACTCAAGAAATTATTTTATCTCAAGTTTCAAGTCTTGCGCAAAAGTCACAAACTAGTTTAAGCCTTAGTGCGCTGGGTACTTTACTGTTAACTATCTGGAGTAGCTCTAAGGGCAGCCAAGCGTTGATCACAGCATGTAATATTAGTTATCACGAATACGAAAAACGCTCATTCTTAAAGGCGCAACTTGTGCGTTTGTTATTTTCAGTGGGTGCAATTGTGGTGGCTGTAATAGCACTGGTAATTATAGGTATATTACCGCTAGCGCTTAATTTACTCGGAATTAAAGAGAGTATTGATTTTTTAATCATGCTTATATCATGGCCGTTGCTGGCATTGACCTTTAACTTTGCATTATTAATTTTATACCGTTATGCGCCTCACAGAAAAGCAGCTAAATGGCGCTGGGTTACCGTGGGCTCATTCACCGCCACCGTATTATGGATTGTGGCATCTTTTGGCTTTTCATTTTATGTATCTCATTTTGCCAGTTACAACGAAACATATGGCTCTTTAGGTGGAGTGGTTATTATGCTTATGTGGCTATTTATTAGCGCTTATATCATTATTTTGGGAGCCACAATCAATGCTGCGTTAGAGCAGCAAACCGCTCAAGACAGCACCATTGGACCAAATAAAAAAAGAGGGCAGCGAGGTGCGTATGTAGCAGACCACCTCGACACAAAATAACCAGTATTAGGGCTAAATGACTTTTATTTTAAACTAATTACTTGATTTGTTGTTATCAGCTGCATAAACGAGGCTTTGTGCAGCGGCTTTGAAAACAAATAGCCTTGGCCATAATCACAACCGGCCTCAAGTAATAAATCCATTTGTAATTTTGTTTCTATGCCTTCGGCAATCACTTTTAAACCAAGCTGATGAGCCATCATGATAATTGCTTCACACAAAGCCAGCTCTTGACTGCCTTTTTGAATATTATCAACAAAGCGTTTATCTATTTTTAGGTAGTCGGTATCCATTTCTTGCAAGTAAGCAAGCGATGAATAACCGGTGCCAAAGTCATCAAGGGCCAATTGCATCCCTGACTTAACCAAGGCTTTCAAACGACTTTGGGTAAGTTCTTCAGGGTTAACCATTAAGCCTTCAGTAATTTCGGCCACAATCGCTGAGGCTGGTATATTTGCCGTTGCTAGCATATCGTACCATTCGTCTATGCCGCTATCGACGGTTGCCAATTGCACTGGTGAAACGTTAATGCTTATTTGAAATTCATCTTGAATGTGTTTTTTAATATCATTAAGTGTTTGTAGTGCCTCAGCAAATACGAATTGACCGAGCGCATTTATTTGTCTGGTTTCTTCAGCAAGAGGAATAAAGTCAGCAGGGCTGATCAGGCCTTTTTCTGGATGTTGCCAACGAATAAGCCCCTCAGCTTTGTGAATGTGTAAATCATCAAGCGATACGATAGGCTGGTAATACAATTCAAACTGTTCTAGCTCTATAGCTGAGCGAAGCTCTTTGAGTAGTTGCATTCTTGCGTTTGCATCTTCACGCATATCATGTGAGAAAAATTCAAAGCCATTGCGACCGCTATTTTTTGCTTTATACATAGCTTGGTCAGCGGCTTTAAGTAATTGCTCTGGATTTTGGCCATCATCTGGCGCGCAGGCAATACCAATACTGGCACTGATATACACTTTTTCATCTTCAATAAAAATAGTGGAGGCAAGGCTAAGCAAAAGTGATTTTGCTATTTGCTTTATATTATCGCTGCCATGTAAATCACTAAACACAACAACAAACTCATCTCCGCCAATTCGTGCTACAAAGTCAGCCTCTTTGGCCGTTTGCACAATTCGCTCAGACACTAACTTAAGTAATCTATCGCCGTAATGGTGGCCCAATGTGTCGTTAATATCTTTAAAATGATCAATATCTAATAGCATAATGACCAGTTTTTGATCTGCATTGGTCAGGTTTGCGAATCGTTGGTTTAAGCGCTCTTTTAGTTCTAATCGATTAGGCAAGTCGGTTAAATGATCAAAGTGCGCTTGTCGCCAAATTAATTCATCTGCTTGTTTTTTCTCGGTTAGGTCGGTAAAAATAGCAATACGACTAGTCGGGGCTTTATTTTTATCGTAAATAGTATCGATGGTTAACCATTCAACATACAGCTCGCCATTTTTACGACGATTGGTTATTTCACCTTGCCAACGCCCTGTTTTATTGAGCGATTGCCACATGTAATTATAAAACTGCTTATCGTGTTTACCCGATGATAAAATACCCACCGTTTTATTGAGTACTTCTTTTCGAGAATACAAAGTTGTTTCACAAAACGCAGGGTTCACATCATAAATAACCCCATTTTCATCCGTGATTGCCATGCCTTCACTGCTGTTGTTGTAAACTAATGACGCTAAATGCAGCGATTCTTGATTTTGCTTTCGTTGCGTGATGTTACTAATAACGATAATAAACTCATCGGCTTTTTTCATTGGGCTAATTTTAGCTTCATAAAACTGATTGTCTTGTTTTTGTTCAAGCTCAACAGTGACAGGGGCATTCAGGGGTATTAAGTACCCTTGCACTTGTTTTAAATTAGCATCAGAGAATAAACACGATAATTTTTTAGGGGGTGTTGAATGGCTATAATTTAACGATTTAATACGTCCACCGGTATCAAGAATATTGCCATTGGCATCTACGCGTAAAAAAGCATCGGGTAATGCATTAAGCAGGCTATTGAGCTCGTCATGCTTATGTTTAAGGCATGCTTCAGCCGTTAAGCGAGTCTCGGCCATGTATTTAAAACGATGGTAAAGTCTATTTAGCTCAGGACTATTGGGCTGCTCATCGTCATGAGGCATATTACCGGCCGCTAAGCGGTTAACCGCCTGCGTTAGACTTTTAATCGGATTTAAAATGCTTTTATTGACCAGTCGTCTAGCTAATACAGCTAAAAGAAGAATGGTCATTAAAAATCCTAAAACCATTTTTACAAAGTTAATATCTATCCGCTCAAGTGTTTTATCTATTGGTTGAGTAATATAAATAGAGAGCTTATTGTCATTGCCATCTCGATAGAGAGTCGTTTGATGAAAAACTCTACGGATACCATCTTTTCCTTTAAAAATGACACCTGCTTGTAAATTATGTTCTAAATCAAACTCTTCCAATTTATAACCTAATCTATCGGCTGAAAAAGGGGAGTTGGCTAAAATAAGATTATTAGAGTCAGTGATGGCGACTCGAACTTCTGTCGGTAAATTCAAGCTATTAAGTGCCGAGCTCCACCAGTCTAAAGCAATTACAGTTACTATCACGCCTTCAATATCATTGTTTTCATTAAGAATAGGGGAAGCAAAGTTAATACTCTGGGCTTCAAGGCTGCGATCGTGCTGGAAATGGCCAATACTAAACTCTTTACTGGCGAGTGCGTTTTTAAAGTAGGGACGATCACTAACGTTGATATTAGGGGCACCATTATTTGAGGAACAAATTAAATCGCCGTCTTTGTTTACTAAACCAATATTCGCGATATTGCCATTGAGTGCCTTAACATCTAAAAAATACGAAGGGCAGCGAGAAGATAAAGACTTAATGTCTTTCTGCTTTTTTGCTAAAAACTCAGTAATATGCTCTACATCATTAATCATGCTTTGCTGCTTGATAATTAGGTGCTCAGTGATAGAGCGCACTTTTTTCTCGTGCTCTTTAATAGCCGCGTCACGACTAAACCACAAGGTTACTAAAATGACAGCAGCTACAGGCATGCAAATTAGCATAAGTAGTCGATAAAGCTGATGTTTTAATGATGCAGTAAAAATAATCGTATCCAAATAAATATAGGGTAAAACTCTGACCAATAATTCTACTATAAATAACCTTTAATGTACTAAGGTTATATCGCAAATATTAAATTTACTTTTATTATATATAACTGAAATTTATTAATTAATTTTCGGGTAGAGTCATAATAATAAATTAATATTTTATACTTTTACTTAACCTATTTTAGGCAAAAAAAATGAAAATAACCAAAGTACTAACTGCTTATGCTACCCAAGATGGGGATGGTGTTAATATTCGTCGTATTCCAGGATTTGATGGTAAATATTTAGATCCATTTTTAATGATAGATGAGCTTAAATCTGACGATGAAAGTGATTATATTGGTGGCTTTCCTCCTCATCCTCATAGGGGGATCGAAACCTTTACCTATATTTTAAAAGGCGGGTTTGAACATCAAGACCAAATGGGTAACAAAAAGGCGATTCGTGCGGGTGACGTACAATGGATGAGTACCGGTAGCGGTGTTATGCACAGTGAAATGCCCCTTGCCGATGCTGAACAAGGCTTACATGGTTTTCAAATTTGGCTCAATATGCCAAGTGCTCAAAAAATGCGTGAGCCTCAATACCAAGATACCACAGAGCATCCAGCACCGAGTTTTACTAATCAACAAGGTGTTTCACTTAAAGCCTTAGCAGGGACATGGCAATTTGAATCACACCAATTGGCTGCAAGCTTACAAAATTTAGCTGCTAATGGCGCTATAGCCGATGTAGTTTTGCCTGCGGGTGAAGGGCTTAATTTACCGGCTTTAAAACAGCAAAAAGTAATGATTTATATTCATACAGGCTCATTAATATCTCAGACAGGTGACGTGTTTAATGCGGGTAAGTTACTTATATTAGAACCATTGAGTGACATTGCATTACAGGCACAGAAAGCGGCGGGGGTTCTTATTTTAGCAGGCGATCCACTTAACCAGCCAATTGCGCACATGGGACCTTTTGTAATGACCACCGAGGCTGAAATTCGCCAGGCTGTAAGCGATTATCAAAATGGTTTTTTTGGCTCATTGTCGTGATAAATCGATGCGCGAATGACTTTTAAGCAAGTAGCTTTAATAACCAAGTGTATTTTTTTATCGTGTTAGCATCACCTTTAGCAGACTCAACTACAGCGCCAGCTGCAAACGCACTGGCGAGCCCCACTTTTGTTGCTGCAAAGCGTTTGGCTCTGTATTTTATAGCTGCAAGATGCTGACGTTTTAGCTCTGATCGCATAACAACTTCTTTATCTAGCTGTTGCACGCGAGCGTTCGGTGAGTTGATCAAATAATTGATTAACATAATAGTGTGTGCCTCATAATTTAAGCAGCTGCTTTAGACTATTTAGCGTTTTAGTAAAACCAATTTTTTTGCTTAGATAAACTGCATTTCGCCATAGCCAAACTAAGCATAAAATTTGTAGGCTGATCACCACTGCAATGCTCAGCCAAATAGAGCTAAATAAATCAAAAGTAGCAAAGCCTACAATACCTAAAAATCCCACCCACAGTAACACCAAGCCACTGGCAAAACATCCTAGTAGAATGGTGATCAGTGCTAAGGATCTTAACGACAGCTTCCACTCAGCTGTAGCCAGCTGATGCGTTAACTTTCCTTGTTGGTGATAATCATCCTTGAGCTGCGCTGCATAATCAGCAAGCTTAGCAACATGATCTTGCCAGTCATCGGCGTGTTTTGCCGATGACGGCGAATCTGTCCCTTGTGATTCACTTGGTGTTGAGTGTTGGTTTTGCATTAGTATTACTTACGACGAAACAGTGCTGTAACTAACATACCAGCAGCAAACGCCAGACCCGCCGTTGCTAATGGGTTTTCTGATGCGAGTTGACGCGTTTTAGACGAACACTCTGCTAGTTTCTCACGAGCGGCTAACTGCTTTTCATTAAGCGTTTCAGCTGAGCTGCTTGCGCCTTTACGAACACCATTTTCAGCTACCGCCGCTTTACTTGATAATGCATCAACTGCGTCATGCGCTGCTGATGTCGCTTTATCTGTTAGCGGTGCTTCAATCTCTTGTTTTGCATCAATAGGAGTTTTGCTCTTTGTTGCCGTAGCCATAATCAATCCTTAATAGTTTTTTAAAAGTAATTATTTAGATGCAATGATTAAACCAGTCTTTAACCTGTTGTTTTATATGAATTGTATTTTATTTACGAATTTTGAGTGGGTTTATAGCTGTAACTATTGCGACAACAGTTTGTAATTTTTACAAACTAGGACGTGTTGATCATTCGAGATTGATTTTTTCTTTGTCCACTCAGTTACAAACCTCGCGACGCGATTAAACCGCATCTAGTTTGACCAAACTCTAATTCACAAAGGTCAGCAGGGCTCAAATAAATTGTAATTATTCACTGTTTATTCATTAAGCAAATAATGCCAACGAGCTAATAAAAAGCACGATAAAAAATTTTTTACTGGCTGATCAGATTTTTTATTAAACAATTCAACCGCTTTAATCGGAGCCTTATTTTTTCAGGCTTCGCGGGGTGCTAAAGCTGGGTGACTTACTTGACAAAAAGGCTTGTCAAGCCCTAAACTGGAGCACTGTGGTAAAAAGTGGTGTTTAGTGGATCAAACTGGATCGGGTTAATCAAAAAGTTGATTAAAATAAATTTACAATAGGCTTTTTATGTTTCGTGGCGCAAGTTCACTGAGTTTGGATGATAAAGGACGTTTTGCGGTACCGACAAAGTACCGAGATACGCTATTGTCTGAAGATCAGGGAACGGTAATTTGCACAGTTGCACTCAATGAGCCTTGCCTTTGGTTATACCCTCTTGCTGAATGGTTAGAAATAGAAAGCCGTTTAGCAAAAATATCTAATATGAATCCTAGAGCACGACGGATGCAACGTATGTTGTTAGGTAATGCGACAGAATATCAGCTTGATAAAAACGGTCGAATTTTGTTGGCGCCTTCATTGCGCTCACATGCAGAACTTGGCAAAAAAATTATGCTGGTGGGTTTAATGAATAAATTTGAGATTTGGGATGAAGCACGTTGGCACGAGCAGATGCGCCAAGACACTGAGCTTGAAAGGCTCGGTGATTTTGAACCGAATAACGATTTAGATAACTTCACCCTCTAGCAGCAAAATAAAAGGCAAATAACAGCTAATGACAGCGCAATTTGAACACGTATCCGTATTAATGGACGAAACCATAGATGCACTTGCAATTAAGCCAGACGGCATATACATGGATGGTACCTTTGGACGTGGCGGACATTCAGGGCAAATATTAGCGCGCTTAGGTGAAAGCGGTCGTTTGCAGGCCATTGACCAAGATCCACAAGCGATAAAGTCTGCTGAAAAATTTGCTGATGATCCACGTTTTTCAATTGCTCATTCTCGTTTTTCAAAGTTATACGAGGTAGCTGAGCAAAACGATCTTATTGGTCAGGTTGATGGCATTTTACTTGATATTGGTGTGTCGTCGCCGCAGCTAGATGACGCAGCGCGTGGCTTTAGCTTTATGAAAGATGGTCCGCTCGATATGAGAATGGATCCAAGTACAGGTCGCAGCGCAGCGCAGTGGTTAGCTGAGGCTGAATTAGATGACATTACTCATGTGATCAAAAAGCTAGGTGAAGAAAAATTTGGTAAGCGCATTGCGCACAAAATTTTAGAAGTGCGTGAACACACGCCAATCACTACCACTAAGCAGCTCGCTGATTTAGTCGATGAAGCCGTACCGGTGAAAGATAAGTTTAAACACCCTGCAACGCGGACTTTCCAGGCTATTCGTATTTATATCAATAGCGAATTAGAGGAAATTCAAACGGCATTACAAGCGGCGATTAAAGTTCTTAAGCCGGGTGGTCGCTTAGTGGTTATTTCGTTTCATTCTTTAGAAGATCGCATTGTTAAACAATTTATTAAAAAACAGAGTAAGGGAGAAGCGATACCCAGAGGTCTGCCTTTAACCGACGCACAAATAAATAAAAATCTGACGTTAAAAGCAGTGGGTAAAGCTATTAAACCAAGTGCTGATGAAGTGGCGCGTAATCCACGCTCTCGCAGCTCAGTGCTAAGGATCGCACAGAGGTTGGGATGAGTAAAAAAGCGAGCTATCGCCAACCCAATTTATTTCTTGAAATAATTAAAGGCCTAGGTGCGAACAAGATCACCTTGGCCTTGTTGGTTGTGATATTCGCATCAAGCTTGAGTGTGGTGCAAGTAACTCATCTCTCTCGAGCGCAATTAATTGAGCAAGATTCGTTGCTCCAAGAGCGTGACGAATTGGATTTAGAATGGCGTTATTTTTTAGTGGAAGAAGAGTTTTATTCACAACATGCGCGCATTGAAGAAGTGGCAACGTCACAACTCGAAATGAAGCGGCCAACCAGCCAAGATGAGCAGGTAATTATATTACAATGAGAATGCGAGGCAAAAAACCAGTCAATAACCTAATAGCATGGCGCTTTATTTTAGTGTGCGCGGTGATTTTTTTAGTGTTTGTGACCTTGGTATCGCGTGCTGCGTACTTGCAAGTAATTGAACCTGATAAAGCGCGCTCTGAAAGCGATAAACGTACGGTACGGATTGAAAAACTGCATGTGCAACGCGGGATGATTTTCGATCGTAACGGTAAAGAGCTTGCCGTTAGTGTGCCTGTGGTAAGCGTGTATGCGGATCCTAAAGCCCTGCATAAATCACTGGTTAGTAAAGTACTTAGGCAAGCACGCAAAAACGGTGAAGATCAGCAAACGCTTCGTGAAAATGTTGCTGAGTTAAATAAGCGTACCGCCCTGTATTATAAAAATGATTTACGCTGGCGTGAATTGGCTGATGTGTTGCGCATTGAGCCTAGTAAAATTAACACGCGATTACTTGATGATCCTACTCGTCGCTTTGTGTATTTAAAACGCCAAGTGACTCCCGCTGTGGCTAATTACATCGGTGATTTACGCCTACCTGGTATTCATTTATTGGATGAATCAAAACGTTATTACCCTGCTGGTGAAGTAAGCGCACATGTTATTGGGTTTACCAATATTGATGGTAAAGGCATTGAGGGCATAGAAAAGCTTTATGAAAACGCGTTAACCGGTGAAGAAGGTCGCCGTACCATTCGCAAAGATGCGCAAGGGCGTGAAGTTGAAGTGCTTGATGAACGCGAGCGAGTAGAGCCTGAAAGCATTCAGCTAAGTATTGATCAGCGAATTCAAGCCATTGCCTATAAAGCAGTTAAATCAGCGGTATTAACTTATAAAGCGACCTCAGGTTCTGCCATGGTAGTAGATGTTAAAACCGGTGAAGTCTTGGCCATGGTCAATAGCCCATCATTTAATCCTAACAACTTAAGCGGGGCGGCTCCTCATAAACGTCGTAACCGCGCTATTACCGATTTGTTTGAACCCGGCTCAACTGTTAAGCCTCTAGCCATTTTAGCTGGATTAGACTACGGCACAATCCAACCGGATGACAAAGTTGATACCTACCCAGGCTGGATGCGCTTAGGGGGCAGCTTAGTACAAGATACCCGTAATCATGGCGAAATGACGCTGCGCGAAATTTTAAAATACTCCAGTAATATGGGAGTAACCAAAATAAGCCAAACAGTACCCAAAGAGTACTTTGTGGGCTTGTATCAAAAAGTGGGGTTTGGCAGTGATAGTGGTACTGGCATGGTAGGCGAAAGTAGTGGCTTATTTTACCCTAACCGCCGTTGGTCAGATCATGAAATTGCAGCGCTCTCGTTTGGTTACAATATTGCCGTGAGTACCGCGCAAATGGCACGTTTTTACGCCATGTTAGGGGCAGGCGGGGTTAATCGTCCGCTTACTGTACTAAAGCAAGATTCTATACCTGAAGGTGAGCGTGTCTTTCAACAAGAAGATGTTGAAGCCGTTGTCCATATGATGGAAAGCGTATTTGAAGAAGGCGGTACCGCACGCCGCGTTAAAGTGGATGGTTACCGCGCTGCTGGTAAAACAGGCACCTCTAAAAAAGCCGCCGCAGGGGGCTATGGTGACGAATATGTAGGTTATTTTGCGGGCATTGCCCCTGCGAGTAACCCGCGATTAGCCGTTGTGGTATTAATCAACGAGCCCGGTGGAGATGTTTATTATGGCGGCGCAACAGCAGGTCCAGCGTTTGCAGAAATAATCTCTAATTCATTAAGAATTTTAAACGTTGCCCCAGACAAAGACTCGGTGGCATACGTGAAGGGCAAAGATGATGGTGCGTGATTTACACACAATTTTAAAACATTTAGAAATAGATGCAGCACGTTTAATGGTAAACGAGCTGCGTTTAGATAGCCGCGATGTAAAACCAGGTGATGTGTTTGTGGCGATAAAAGGGCACCAGTTAGATGGTGGGCACTTTATTAGTAAAGCAATTGAAAATGGTGCCAGTGCAATTATTGCCGACAGACTGTGTGAATTTGAAAGTGATTTTGAGCCGCTTTATTTAGTCTCAGAATTGAATAAGAAACTGCCTGTATTGGCGAGTCAATTTTACCAACAACCGAGCAAGCACTTAGATTTAGTTGGCGTAACGGGCACCAATGGTAAATCGACTACCACAGCAATGATTGCTCATTTAGCGCAATTTTGTCATACCCAAGCCGCTATTATTGGTACCTTAGGTTACGGCCATCCAGATAACTTAACACCACTGCAAAATACTACGCCTTCAGCAGTCGATTTACAGCGTATTTTAAGCGACTTAAAAAATGAGCAACACCAATTGGTTGCTATGGAAGTGTCATCGCATGGTTTGGTACAGCACCGTGTTGATCAATGCTATTTTAAAGCTGCAGTGTTTACTAACTTGTCGCGAGATCACTTAGATTACCATGGCGATATGCAAAGCTATGGTGATGCTAAATTAATGCTGTTTCGTGATTTTGATGCTGACTATGTCATTCTTAATCAGGATGACGGACAAGCAGAGCAATGGATTGAAAAATACAGCTTTAATAGTCTTATTTGTTATGGCCGTAAAAACTTAGCCCCTAAAAATGCACAGTTTGTGTATTTTTCAGATGTTCAGTATTCAGCAACCGGTATTTCGGCGCAATTAACTACTAGCTGGGGTGATGTTGCCATAAAATCACCGCTGTTTGGTGAATTTAATCTTTATAATTTAACGGCTGCGTTAGCAACGCTATTAGCGCTAGGCTATCCATTAACACAGTTAGTAGCAGGATGTGAGTATTTACAGCCGGTAGCCGGCAGGATGCAAGCATTTACAGCGCCAAGTGTGCCTACTTGCGTTGTTGATTATGCGCATACGCCAGATGCGTTGGCTTTAGCGTTACAAGCGCTGCAGCAACATGTACCAGGTGGCGTGAGTTGTGTGTTTGGTTGTGGCGGCGACAGAGATAAAGGAAAGCGTGTACTAATGGCACAAGCTGCTGAGCAGTTTGCAGACAAAGTGATCATTACCAGTGATAACCCACGCTCTGAAGACCCTAATGACATTATTAATGATGTAGCTGCGGGATTAGAGCATCCAGAAAACGCTCATTTAGAGGCCGATCGCGGTGCCGCGATACAATTTGCTATAGATAACGCAAAAGCCGGTGAGGTTATTTTAATTGCCGGTAAAGGGCATGAAGACTATCAAATTATAGGCGATACACGCATCGCTTTTTGCGACCGCCAATTTGTACAACAACAATTAAAAAAAGCATTAAGAGGGACTCAAGCATGATCCCAATGGATTTTGATTGGCTAGCTAATGTGCTAGCAACCGATTATCAAGATGATAATCGCAAGGTGATAAATATAAACACCGATACTCGTACTTTGTGTGATGGTGAAGTGTTTTTGGCGCTTAAGGGCCCAAATTTTGATGGTCATAAATTTATTGAACAAGCAAAACAAAAAGGCGCTATAGGCGTGATTGTCGATCACGCTGTTGATACCGATATTGCTCAATTTGTAGTTGCCGATACCCGTATTGCATTAGGCACAATTGGTACAGCAGTGATGGCGCAAGTTGCACCTAAAACTATCGCTATTACTGGCAGTGTAGGTAAAACAACAGTTAAAGAAATGTGTGCCGCTATTTTATCAAGTAAAGGGGATGTATTAGCCACTAAAGGTAATTTTAACAACGACATTGGCGTACCGTTAACTTTACTCAGATTAGAGCCACAACATCGCTTTGCGGTTATTGAATTAGGCGCTAACCACATAGGTGAAATTGCGTACACCACCGCGATGACCAAACCGGATGTAGCTGTGGTATGTAATGTTGCCGCGGCCCACTTGGAAGGCTTTGGTAGCCTGCAAGGTGTGGCACAAGCAAAAGGTGAAATTTACGACGGATTAAAAGAGGATGGCATCGCCATCGTCAATTGTGATAGTGACTTTAGTCAATATTGGCTTGATAAGTTAGCAACGCGCAATATTAAATGTTTTTCGAGTAGTGAAAAGCTCGATATTTGGGCTGAAGACATCAGCCTAGATGCGCAAGCTCGCGCAAGCTTTACTTTGTGCACCAAGCAACACAGTGTGCCGGTTAAGTTAGCACTGCCAGGTAAACACAATATTAGTAACGCGCTTATTGCTGCGGCGTTAACCAGTGAGTTTGACGTGTCACTTGAGGACATTGCCAGCGCGTTAGCGACCATGGGTGAAGTTAAAGGACGGGTTAACCTAATTGAAGCCAGTGATTCACTCACCATTATCGATGATACATACAATGCCAACGTAAAGTCGGTGAAAGCTGCGATTGATTTACTTAGTGATATTCAAGGTCATCGTATTTTGGCACTCGGTGATATGGGTGAACTTGGCGAAGATGCCCGTAAATATCATCAAGAAGTCGGTGAATACGCATTAGCGCAAGGCATTGATGAGTTATTTACACTCGGAGTATTAAGTAAATGTGCCAGTGATGTATATGGGCTGCCAAATCGCCATTTCTCTAATCGTGAGCAAATGCTGCAGCAAATTCAAAACAGCATTAGCAAAGTAGATAAAAAAATTACCCTTGTCGTGAAAGGATCACGCAGTTCTCGCATGGAGCTTTTAGTAACCGATTTAGTTAATGGCCAGCAACAAGCCATCAATGGAGTATCATCATGTTAGTTTGGCTGGCTGAGTATTTAACTCAATATTATAGTGGCTTTAATGTTTTTTCGTATTTAACCCTGCGTGCCATTTTAGGTATTTTAACCGCATTGATGATGTCGTTGTATTTTGGTCCTAAGTTAATTCGTGCGCTGCAACGCATGCAAATAGGGCAAACAGTACGTGATGATGGTCCGCAATCGCACCTATCTAAATCGGGTACACCGACCATGGGTGGCTTACTTATTTTAGGGGCTATTTTTACCAGCACATTATTATGGGCAGACTTGTCTAATAAATACGTATGGGCCACTTTATTTGTAATTGGCTCATTAGGTATTGTGGGCTTTATTGATGATTACCGTAAGGTGATCCGTAAAGATCCAAAAGGACTTATTGCAAAGTGGAAATACTTTTGGCAATCGGTAATTGCACTGGTTGTAGCCACTGCGCTTTACATGAGCAGCACACAAGCGACAGAAACATCTCTTGTTGTGCCATTTTTTAAAGATGTACTGCCACAGCTGGGGCTGTTTTATATCGTGATCACCTACTTTGCGTTGGTGGGCACGTCAAACGCGGTTAATTTAACCGACGGTCTAGACGGTTTAGCCATTGTACCTACTATTTTAGTGGCTGCAGCACTGGCCATTATTGCTTACTTAACGGGTAATATTAATTTTTCGGCTTATTTGCATATTCCGCATCTACCACTGGCGAGTGAGTTGGTTGTGGTATGTACCGCTATTGTAGGGGCTGGGTTAGGTTTTTTATGGTTTAACACGTATCCGGCGCAAGTATTTATGGGCGATGTAGGCTCATTAGCACTGGGTGGTGCATTGGGGATTATTGCCGTACTTGTTCGCCAAGAGCTGTTACTGATTATTATGGGGGGCGTGTTTGTAATGGAAGCGCTATCGGTAATTTTACAAGTTGGCTCTTACAAATTACGTGGGCAACGCATTTTTAGAATGGCGCCTATTCATCACCATTACGAACTTAAAGGTTGGCCGGAGCCACGCGTTATTGTGCGCTTTTGGATAATTTCTATTGTGCTGGTACTCGCTGGCCTTGCGACATTAAAGATCCGATAAATGCAGTATTTAAACGAGATAAAAAATAAACACATAACAGTGCTCGGACTCGGTGTAACCGGTCTGGGCATTGTGCGTTTTTTATTATCTCAATCAATACAGCCTTATGTGGTCGATAGCAGAGAGAATCCGCCAGGTGTTGATTGGCTCAATCAGCACGCACCTCAATTAAAAACTCACTTTGGTGACCTAGAAAATGCGGCGCTCAGTGCTTGCGATATGATTATTATTAGTCCCGGGCTGGGCTTAAAAACACCAGCAATTGCTAAGGCAATTAACGCAGGCGTTGAAGTGATTGGTGATGTTGAGCTATTTGCCCGCATTAACATTAAACCGATTGTTGCGGTAACAGGCTCAAATGGCAAATCAACCGTAGTAACACTTGCCTACGAAGTATTAAAAACTGCAGGTTATAAAGTGGCACTCGGTGGCAACATTGGCACAGCGGTACTGGATTTGCTTGATGGTGACTTTGATGTATTTGTATTGGAGCTATCGAGTTTTCAGCTTGATACCACACGCAGCCTAAAAACCACCAGTGCAACCGTGCTTAATATTTCAGAAGATCATCTCGATCGTTATGATAGTTACCAAGCCTATATAGATTCAAAATTAAGTATTTATAACGGTGCTGAACACTTAGTGATTAATGCTGACGATAAGCAAACACACCCTGTGAGTCGCACGTTAGCACCACAACTGAGTTTTGGTGAAACACAAGGCAATTACCACTTAGCACAGCACAATAACGAAGCGCACTTTATGGTAAAGGACGAAGCTTATTTACCAGTAAGTGCTTTAGCCGTTGTGGGTAAGCATAACTATTTAAATACGTTGGCAGTGATGGCATTACTCAGCCCATTTGCAATTACTAAGGCGCACTACAAAACCGCATTAGCTCAATTTAATGGCTTAGCGCACCGTTGTCAGTTTGTGGGTGAGTTTAATGGCGTTAAATACTTTAACGACTCTAAAGCCACCAACGTAGGCGCAACAGTGGCGGCAATAGATAGTTTAGCGGGTAAGCACGAAAACCTAGTGGTGATTGCTGGTGGTGATGCTAAAGGTGCTGATTTAGAGGTGTTAAAGCCTTATATTGAAAAGCATGTAAAAGCGCTGATTTGTTTTGGTAAAGATGCCAAAGATTTAGTGGCACTGAGTGCTAAAGGTCATTTAACCAATAATATGTCTGAGGCTGTGGCGCTTGCAAAGCAATTAAGTAAATCGGGCGATACCGTTTTACTCGCACCTGCCTGTGCCAGCATTGATATGTATAACAATTATATGCAACGCGGCGATGATTTTGTGCAATGTGTATTGCAGGGGCAGTCATGATTGCTTTTGCGGATATTAAAGAGGCTCTCACCCCTAAACCTTCAGCGCAGCTTTATGATGTGCCACTGCTTTATTGCATGCTAATGCTGATTGGTGTGGGCTTTGTGATGGTAACCAGTGCCTCAATGCCGACAGCCGATAGACTGTTTGGTAATATTTATCATTTTACTATCCGCCATGGCATTTTTTTAGGGCTATCGTTTTGTTTATTTTGCATTAGTACTCAAGTACCTATGTCGTGGTGGAAAAAAGCTAACCCCTATTTATTACTAATCGGTTTAGTACTGTTATTAGTGGTACTTATTGTAGGACGTGAAGTCAATGGTTCGACCCGCTGGATACCCGTAGGACCGTTTAATATTCAAGCCTCGGAGCTCGCTAAGTTGTTCTTCTTTAGTTATATCGCAGGCTACTTAGTACGTAAGCGCAATGAAGTTCAAGAAAACATAAAAGGCTTTGCTAAACCCATAGCGGTATTTGCAGTTTATGCAGCACTTATTTTAATGCAGCCCGATTTAGGGACTGTGGTGGTGATGTTTGTTACTACGGTTGGTTTGTTGTTTTTAGCCGGTGCCAAGCTTTGGCAGTTTTTTGCACTTATTTTAACCGGTATTGCGCTAGTGGTTGGGCTTATTGTGTTAGAGCCATATCGTATGGCGCGTGTGGTTGGCTTTTTAGAACCTTGGGATGACCCTTTTGGCAAAGGCTACCAATTAGTGCAATCACTAATGGCTTATAGTCAAGGCGATTGGTTTGGCCAAGGCCTAGGAAACAGCGTACAAAAATTACAATATTTACCAGAAGCGCACACCGACTTTATTTTTGCTGTTATTGCTGAAGAGTTAGGTTTTATGGGGGTGCTGAGCATTTTAATGGTACTCGGTACTTTAGTATTTAGAGCTTTACTCATTGGCCAAAACGCGCTTAAAAACGGCAAAGAATATGAAGGCTACTTAGCCTTAGCAATTGGTATTTGGTTTGCGTTTCAAACCATGGTTAATGTGGGCGCCAGTGCCGGTATTTTGCCAACCAAAGGATTAACCTTGCCGTTTATTTCTTATGGTGGCTCAAGTTTATTAATGATGACCATAGCAACCGGTATTTTATTACGTGTAGATTTTGAGACCAAGATGGCAACGAAACAAGCCACGTCAGGTGGAGCTAAGCGATGAGTAAAAAAATAGTCGTTGTAGCAGGGGGCACAGGTGGACATATTTTTCCAGGGATTGCCGTTGCTGATTATCTCAAACAGCAAGGTTGGCAAGTTAGCTGGATAGGCACCCCAGATAGAATGGAAGCCAGTGTCGTGCCCAAGCACAACATAGAAATTGATTTTATTGATGTAAAAGGCGTGCGAGGGAATGGTTTAAAACGCCTTATTAAAGCGCCATTCATGGTTATTAATGCAATATTGCAAGCGCGTAAGGTATTAAAACAACAACGCCCTGACGTCGTTTTAGCAATGGGGGGGTATGTAACTGGCCCAACAGGTATTGCGGCAAAAAGCCTAGGTATTCCTTTGGTGATTCACGAACAAAATGCCGTAGCAGGCATGAGCAATAAATGGCTAGCGAAATTTGCGAATCGCGTGTTAGCGGCTTTCCCTAGTGCTTTTGCCAGTGGAAAGGCTGAGCTGGTGGGTAACCCTGTGCGTCAGAGTGTGGTTGATATACCTAAGCGGGAAGTATCAAGCCCAATCAATATGCTTGTTGTGGGTGGCTCGTTAGGTGCGCAAGTACTCAACCAAACACTGCCAGAAGCATTTAAGCGCTTGAATGATACTTGTGCCATTAATATTTGGCATCAAACCGGTAAAGGGCACCTTGCTAGTGTAAGTGAAAGTTACCAGCAGCAACAAATGGGCAATGAGCAAGTGACCGTTGCTGAATTTATTGATGATATGGATACCGCTTATAGCTGGGCAGATATTGTGATTTGTCGTGCGGGTGCGCTTACGGTAAGTGAAATTGCCGCAGCGGGTAAAATGGCGGTATTTGTGCCGTTTCCACACGCGGTTGATGATCATCAAACAGCCAATGCACAGTATTTAGTAATGGCAGAGGGGGCGTTATTAATGCCACAGGGGCAATTTAATAAGCGCAGTATTGTTGAACTTTTAAGCCCCTATTTAGCCGAACCTTTATTAATAACTAAAATGGCTGGCAAAGCAAAACAGCAGGCTATTTTAGATGCCACAGCAAGCGTAGCGATGCACTGTGAGCAAGTAACAAATAAGAGAACATAAGTGAAACAGACATTAGCAAAAGAAAAATATACACGCCCAGCGATGCGCCGCATTGAAACTATTCACTTTGTAGGAATAGGCGGTGCAGGCATGGGCGGCATTGCAGAAGTACTTGCTTTTGAAGGTTACCGTATTACCGGTTCAGATATAGCTCACAGCGCAATGACTGAGCGTTTAATTAAAGCCGGTGCTGAAGTATTTATTGGCCATCATGAAAATAACGTAAAAGACGCCAATGTGGTGGTGGTTTCAAGTGCAATAGATAAAACAAACCCTGAAATTCAAGCCGCGCAAGCTGCACGTATTCCGGTGGTTCGTCGAGCAGAAATGTTAGCTGAACTGATGCGCTTTCGCCACGGTATCGCCATTGCGGGCACCCATGGTAAAACGACCACAACCAGCTTAATTGCGAGCATTTATGCACAAGCCGGGCTCGATCCAACCTTTATTATTGGTGGTTTGCTTAACAGTGCTGGCAGCAATGCTAAGGTAGGTAAAAGTGACTTTTTAATCGCCGAAGCAGATGAAAGCGATGCCTCATTTTTGCACTTACAGCCTATGGTGTCGGTGATCACTAATATTGAAGAAGATCACATGGAAACCTACGGCGGTAGTTTAGAAAAAATGAAAGATACTTATGTTGAATTCATTCATAACCTGCCGTTTTACGGGTTAGCGGTGGTGTGTATTGATTCAGACGTTGCTGCTGAATTGATCCCCCGTTTTGGTCGTCCAGTGATCACTTACGGTGAGTCACACGAGGCTGATTATCGAATGAGTGACTTTAGCCAAACAGCGAACACATGCCAATTTACGGTGACTAATAAACAAGGTGAGAGTTTAACCGCCAAGCTGAATATGCCGGGTAAACATAATGCCCTTAATGCAACCGCAGCGATTGCCGTCGCTAAAGATCAAAATATTGCGAATCATGCAATTTTAGCGGCTTTAGATACTTTTGAAGGTATTGGCCGTCGTTTTCAGCACTACGGTGAATTTGAAAATGAACGCGGCAGCGTGATGCTTGTTGATGACTATGGCCATCACCCATCAGAAGTGGCCGCTACTATCACTGCAGCACGAGAAGGCTGGCCTGATAAGCGTTTAGTGATGGTGTATCAGCCGCACCGTTATACGCGTACTCGTGATTTATACGAAGATTTTGTTAAGGTATTGGCTGAGGTTGATCAGCTTTTATTACTCGATGTTTACAGTGCTGGCGAAGAGCCGATTGTTGGCGCTGATAGTAAGAGTTTATGCCGTAGTTTGCGCCAGCGTGGCAAAGAGCCATTACATGTAGCCTCAAGCTCAGAGCTTGCGGGTGTACTTGCCAACTGCATACAAAATAACGACCTAGTGCTCACACAAGGTGCGGGTAACATAGGTCAGCTTGTTAAAAATTTAGCAGCCACGAATATGTCGATAGAAAAATTAAAGCAAGGTGAAGTATGACACAGGTAAATTCCCAGTTTGGTAAAGTAGCGGTGCTGCTAGGTGGAAACTCAGCAGAGCGTGACGTGTCATTAAAATCTGGTCAAGCGGTATTAAATGCGCTGTTAGAAGTTGGCATTGATGCGATAGCGTTTGATCCACAAAATCGTTCGTTATGGGAATTAAAGTCGTTAAACGTTGATCGCGTTTTTATTGCTTTACATGGGCGTGGTGGTGAAGACGGCACGGTACAAGGTGCTCTAGAATTTATGAACCTGCCGTATACCGGCAGTAATGTTCTGGGTTCGGCACTGGCAATGGATAAAATTCGTTGTAAGCATTTGTTTAAATCGGCAGGCTTAAGCACCGCACCTTATGCCGTGGTTGATGCTAAAAAAGGCTTTGATGCCAATGCCATTATGGCGCAATTTAAAAAGGTAATGGTTAAGCCATCGCACGAGGGCTCCAGTATCGGTATGGCGCAAGCAAGCTCTGCAGAAGAACTTGAAGATGCGCTCACTAATGCATTTAAGTTCGACAGCCAAGTATTGGTAGAGCAGTGGATCACGGGTCGTGAATTTACCATTACGGTCTTGGGTGATGAAGTACAACCTGTGATTGAAATGAGCACCCCAAACGGATTTTATGACTACCAAGCTAAATATCAGTCAAGTAGTACGCAATATCATTGCCCTGCTGATTTATCACCATCGGATACTCAAAAATTACAAGCGATGGCGCTTGATGCGTTTGATTTAGTAGGTGCAAGTGGCTGGGGACGAGTCGATGCGATGCAAGATGAACAAGGACATTTTTACTTACTAGAAGTGAATACCGTACCAGGCATGACAGAAAAATCATTGGTGCCAATGGCAGCAAAAGCCAACGGGGCAAGTTTTGAGCAATTAGTTGTTCGCATTTTGGAGCAAACCCTTTAATATGCATCCCTTTTTAGAGAAAGCGCAGCAACTAAAACAGCAACTTAACTGGTCGCTGATTTTTGGAGTGAGTTTTTTTCTAGCCGTGGTGATAGGGTTAATTGAAATAACCAGTGGGGTTTCGCACTGGTTAGTTGAAAATAAAGATGCACAAATTAAGCATTTAACGGTGCTGGGGAACCCTAAGTACACCGATGAAAAAGCAATAACAGCGGCAATAAAAAAAGCAGATTTAAGCAGTTTTTTTGAGCTAAACGTAAAGCAAGTTCAGCATTTAGTACAAGAGCTGCCTTGGGTTGCAACGGTATCGGTAAGAAAGCAATGGCCTGATACCATTCAAGTTTACGTGGTAGAACATCAAGCGGTTGCTCACTGGAATAGTGACTTGCTGATTAATCAAAGCGGTGACGCGTTTGAAGCAAAAAGTGATAAATTAAGTGCCACTTTACCCCAACTATATGGGCCAGAGGGCAGTGAAAAAGAAGCATGGGTAGCGTTTAAACAGTTTGATGAAATGCTCAAAGTCAATGCATTAACGCTCACTAGCCTTGCGCTATCTGAGCGGTTTTCGTGGCAACTTTGGTTAGATAACGGTGTGCGTTTAAATTTAGGACGCAAAGATAAAGCCAAACGTGTACAACGTTTTATAGACGTTTATTCACGTATAGAAAAACGTGCTGATGCACAGATAGATGCAATTGATTTACGCTACGATACCGGCCTTGCAGTGAGCTATAAGCCACTGCAAGAACAGCAATTATAATAAAGAGTAAGGCATGACTAAGTCAGCAGAAAGAAACCTAGTGATTGGATTAGACGTTGGCACTTCTAAAGTAGTGGCCACGGTAGGTGAAATCACCACAGATAACAAGCTCAGCATTGTTGGCGTGGGGAGCCAAGTATCTCATGGAATGGATAAAGGCGGTGTTAACGATTTAAATTTAGTGTCTGAGTCTATTCGCCGCGCTATAGATGAAGCCGAATTGATGGCTGATTGTCGTATTAGCTCGGTTTATTTGGGTATTTCTGGCAAGCATATTCAGTGTCAGAACGAAAGCGGTGTTGTGGCTATTAATAACACCGAAGTAACCGATGAAGACATTGAAAATGTAATACACATTGCTCGTTCAGTGCCAATTTCAGCTGAACGCAAAATGTTGCATGCTTTGCCGCAAGAGTACAGCATTGACATGCAAGAGGGGATTAAAAACCCACTCGGCATGAGCGGTGTGCGCATGGAAGCACGCGCGCACATTATTACCTGCTCCAACGACATGGCTAAAAATATAGAAAAATGTGTTGAACGTTGCGGGCTTGAAGTTGACCAACTTATATTCACAGCGCTTGCTTCGTGTTATTCCGTACTGACGGATGACGAAAAAGAGTTAGGTGTTGCGGTGCTTGATATTGGTGGTGGTACTATGGATATCACTATTTATATTAATGGTGCGCTGCGTCATTCGGCGGTTATTCCGGTGGCAGGTAACCAAGTAACCGGTGATATTGCAAAAATATTTCGTACACCTATATCACATGCTGAGTCACTCAAAGTACAATATGCCTGTGCAAGTAGCCAAATGGCGAGCAGCGAAGACACGATTGAAGTGCCAAGCGTAGGTGGGCGACCAGCAAGACTGATGTCTAGGCACACGTTATCAGAAGTGGTTGAGCCACGTTTTAGAGAATTATTTGAACTGGCGATGGAAGAAATTCGTCGTTCAGGATTAGAAGACCAAATTGCAGCAGGTCTCGTCATTACTGGCGGAACTGCTAAAATGACTGGCGCAATGGAAGTGGCTGAAGATATTTTTCAGATGCCAGTAAGAATAGGTAAACCAATTGGTGTAGTAGGTTTAACTGATTATGTTGATGATCCATCGTACGCAACCGCTGTAGGTTTGTTACAATACGGGCGTACTATGCAGTCGATGAATGCACAAAAGTCGAAAGCGGATGATAATAATAATTGGTGGAACCGCATCACAAAATGGTTTCAAGGCGAGTTTTAGTACTCAAGTCGGAGAGTAAATATGTTTGATATAATGGAACAACACAGCGAAGAAGCTGTAATAAAAGTAATCGGTGTTGGTGGCGGCGGCGGTAACGCAGTTGAGCACATGGTAAAACAACAAATAGAAGGTGTTCGTTTTATTGCAGCGAATACGGATGCACAAGCATTACGTAATTCAGCCGCTGATGTAACGGTACAATTAGGTACGCAAATAACCTCTGGGTTAGGTGCGGGTGCAAACCCTGAAGTAGGCCGTCAGTCGGCTGAAGAAGACGCAGAAACGATTCGTGCCAGCCTTGAAGGCGCCGATATGGTATTTATAGCGGCAGGTATGGGCGGCGGTACAGGGACCGGAGCAGCGCCAGTCGTGGCTAAAATTGCTAAAGAGCTGGGCATTCTAACCGTGGCAGTTGTAACGCGTCCATTTGATTTTGAAGGTAAAAAACGTGCTGCTGCTGCAGAGCAGGGGATTAGCGAATTGTCTGAAATCGTGGACTCGTTAATTACTATTCCAAATAACAAATTACTAAAAGTATTAGGTAAAGGGACAACTTTACTGGATGCGTTTGCTAAAGCAAATGACGTATTATTTGGTGCGGTACAGGGTATTGCTGAGCTAATCACACGCTCGGGTCTAATTAACGTGGATTTCGCCGACGTACGTACTGTTATGTCTGCAATGGGTACAGCCATGATGGGGACTGCATCTGCCTCGGGTCCTGATCGTGCACAAGAAGCAGCAGAAGCGGCTATTTCAAGCCCATTACTAGAAGACGTTGATTTAACCGGTGCTAAAGGTATCTTGGTTAATATTACTGCCGGCATGGATATCGCGATTGAAGAATTTGAAATCGTAGGTAATCACGTTAAGGCGCTAGCGTCTGAAAACGCAACGGTGGTTGTGGGTGCAGTAATCGACCCTGAAATGACAGACGAGCTACGTGTAACGGTTGTTGCAACTGGCTTAGGCGGCGATCGTCGTCCACAGTTTGGTATTGTAGATAATGGCTTTAAAAAAGCATCAGGTTCTGATGTAGCGAGTTCAAGCACGCAAACAAGCAGCAGCATGTATGTTCCTAGCTTTGCAAGCCAAGGCGCAAGTACAGAAGAGCCTGCAACGACTACGCAAACAGAATCAAAAGAGCAAAGCACATCGACGAGCTCTTCAAGTTCTTCAGCGAATACGTCGTCAAGTAGTGCTAAGAAAACAGATAAGTCTGAAGGTGGCGATTATTTCGACATCCCTGCTTTTTTACGTAAACAAGCAGATTAATAAAAAACAGTACTTTTGTGCGAAATGTGAACGAATATTGTAGTTATACCGTATTTATGCTACACTCCGCCGTCTAACTGTAATATATACTAAAGTGAGCGAACCTATGATTAAACAGCGTACGATTGCACAAGTAGTCAAAGCCATAGGAATTGGACTTCATAAAGGTGAGAAGGTCACAATAACTCTCCGACCTGCGAGCGCAAATACTGGGATTGTATTTCGTCGTGTCGACCTTGATCCGGTTGTTGATTTTGAAACAACACCTGAAGCCGTTGGTGATACGCAATTGTGTACCTGTTTAATTAACAAAGATGGCGTTCGCTTATCGACTACTGAGCACTTAATTGCGGCGGTTGCGGCAATGGGAATCGACAATTTAATTGTTGAACTTGATAGCTCAGAAGTACCAATAATGGATGGTAGTGCATTGCCATTCATTTATTTATTACAAAAAGGCGGCATTGAAGAGCAAAATGTTGCAAAACGCTTTATTCGTATTAAAGAAAAAGTACGTATTGAAGAAGGTGATAAATGGGCCGAAGTAGAACCTTACGACGGATTCCACATCGATTTCGAAATTGCCTTCGATCACCCTGCAATCAATGAAAGCCGCCAACGTGTTGGTTTAGATATTACGGCACAAAGCTTTACTGAAGAGATAAGCCGTGCGCGTACTTTTGGCTTTATGAAAGACATTGAATACATGCATGCGAACAACCTAGCACTAGGTGGCAGCATGGATAGCGCAGTTGTACTTGATGAATTTAAAGTTTTAAATCCGAACGGTTTGCGTTACGCAGACGAGTTCGTCAAGCATAAGATACTAGACTGTGTAGGTGACATGTTTATGACAGGTCACAACCTTTTAGGCAAAGTAACCGCATTTAAATCAGGTCATGATTTAAATAATAAGTTACTACGCAAAATTATGGCAACTGAGTCAGCATGGGAGTGGGCAACCTTTGAAACGCCTGTGACGATGCCTGCACCCGGCCTTGAGCTAGCTAACGCCTAATTAGTTAATCACTTATATACAGTTATAAAAAATGACGCTTATTAGCGTCATTTTTTTGTTTGTTAATTAGCTAAACAGCTAAATTACACTCAGGCTTTTATTATCAAAGTCCTAATATAGTTTGCAACTGTTTAAGCTGGGTTACCTGATATGTTGGTTTAATTCCCTCAGGCAAGTTCACGCCAGGATGTTGCAGCCAACAAGTGTCAATTCCCACATTTTGACCGCCAAGAATATCACTGCTAGCGGTATCACCGACCATTAAAATTTGCTCTTTCGGTGGATTACCCATTAAGTTAAAGGTGTGCTCAAATATCTCTTTTGCAGGTTTAGCAATGCCGACTTGCTCAGAAATAACTAACCAGTCAAACATATCTTGCAGCCCTGTATGCGCTAGGCGACGTGCTTGTAACTGAGAAAAACCATTGGTAATAATGCCCAGCTTGGCATGGGGTTTAAGGGCATTTAATAATTCAACGGCGCCGGGTAAAGGCATACAAATTTCGGCCATTGCTGATAAAAAATCATCATTGAGCTGTTGAGCTGGCACATCTAGTTTATTTGCCAGTTCGCTAAAACGAGTTACTTGTAAGTGACTTGAGGTGATCTCGTTGTTTTGATAAGCAATCCATAATGACTTATTGGTGTTTTGATAATGGGCATAATCTGCCTCGGTAAAATCCATGTCATAGGTTACTAGCATGTTTTTAAGGCCAGCAAAGGCATTAAAGCTAAATAAGGTTTCGTCGGCATCAAATAATACGTAGTTATACTTCATTAAAACATCCGTTATTGATTATATAGAGTGGGATTAAGAAAAGGCGCCATGGCGAGTGTCAGCGCTTGAGTATAGGTACTTTCTCGTGTTGCATGATGAGCAGTTAATAAGCCAATAGCACCCCCTTGCTGTTTAATATTAGTGGTATTAAAAGCTTTATCCATCACGTCACCAAGCTCTTCACCTTGAAGCAATGCTTTATAAAACACAGCGGGCAGGGGTAAGTTACTACTTCGGCCTGTAACTTGCTGTGCGCCATCATCAATAACTACATAGGCAAAGGTTGCCGTACCATAGCTAAATTGCGCTGCACCACCTTCCATCGCCACATAGTAGTCTGCCTGATAGTGGTTTTTACAGTAATTAACGCGATTTTGTGCTCCTAAGCAGGTTTGCTCTTCACCTAAGGGTTGATCGGGTACTGCTGAGGGCGCGTGAACACCACGACATTCGATTAAACGCTCAGGAAAATACATCGCAAAAATATGTTTAGCGGCCTTGATTTTTACTGGGTTTTTAGACCCAACAATAATTTTAATTGATTGCGACATATTAAACTCGTCATACTTAAAATCAGCAGTGTACGTGAGTTAGAGTTCACAAAAAAGAGTCTAAATAGGAATTTCAGGCGGGGCTAACTTTGCTAAGGCGCGTTTTTTCAAAATAATATCTTTTATCAGAGGCGTGAGCACCAGTTCCATCGCGAGACCCATTTTACCACCAGGCACCACTAAGGTGTTTATACGCGACATAAAACTGCCTTCAATCATCCGCAAATAATACGGAAAATCAACATCATCAATCCCTCTAAAGCGAATTACAACAAAGCTTTCATCAAGGGAGGGGATATCTTTCGCGCTAAATGGGTTGGAAGTATCAACGGTGGGGACTCGCTGAAAGTTAATATGGGTACGAGAAAATTGCGGCGTTATATGATTAATGTAGTCATCCATACTGCGCACAATAGAATCCATGACTTTTTCACGAGAATGGCCGCGTTCTGAGGTGTCGCGAATGAGCTTTTGGATCCATTCAAGGTTAATAATAGGCACCATGCCTATGAGTAAATCAACATGTTTAGCAACATCATGATCTTCATCAACTACACCGCCATGTAGACCCTCGTAAAACATCAGATCTGTATTTTGCTCAAGCTCTTGCCATGGGGTAAATGTCCCAGGTAACTGGTTATAAGGCACGGCTTCATCAAAGGTGTGTAAATAACGACGAAGTTTTCCTTCGCCGGTTTCACCGTATTTAGTAAATAAGTCTTCTAAGGCGCCAAAGTCGTTAGCTTCTCGGCCAAAATAGCTAATGTGTTTACTTTCTTGCTGTGCTTCACGAATTTTTTTGTCCATTTCAGGACGTGTATAACGATGAAAGCTATCACCTTCGATAAATGCCGCATTGATATCAAGGCTACGGAAAATATGCTTCACGGCGTTAGTGGTGGTTGTTGTGCCCGCTCCAGATGAACCGGTGATTGCAATAATAGGGTGTTTAGCTGACATGTTTGTTCTCTTTTTTATGACCCGTTAGTTATAAAGAGTTGACTGACTTAGGTCAAGTGACGTCATCAGTAAATAACGTTATCATGAGGTGCTTAAAATTAAAACGAGAGAAAGCATGAAACTGATTAAACCGTTGTTAGGGCTTATAGCTATAAATGCTTTAACGCTAGATATTGCTCAGGCAAGTATGCCTAAAAGCCAAATTTTGCTCGCCGATTTAAATACTCCACATGGTATACGTGTAAGCATTGTTAGTGATAAAACGAGCTATAACAATCAACCCTATTTAACCGACACCGGCCTATACTATACTCGAGAAATAATCAGTAATGACCAGAGTCAAACAGATATTGCGCTTTACAGCTTATCATCAAAACAAACGTCTATGGTCACTAATACGCCACAAAGTGAATACTCGCCCACTTTAACACCGGATGGGCAGCACTTATCGGCGATTGTCGTTGAAGACGATGGTAAACAAAAGCTATGGCAATATCCGTTGGCACCCGAGTTGGCTGCAAGTCGTATTTTTGATTGGATTGAACCTGTAGGCTATCACGCTTGGGGAAGTAACAACGATTTAGTGATGTTTATTTTAGGCGAACCACACACTTTGCAATATACCTCGGTTGCTGCGGCAAAAGGTGAGGTGGTAGCAAGCGATATTGGTCGCACGCTTATTTATAATAAAGCGCAGGCTGAGTTTTTATTTAGCCATAGTAAACACGGGCAGCATCACTTAGCGCGTTTTGATCCACAAACTAAGCAAGTTACCGATATACTTAGACTGCCAAACCAAGTACAAGACTTCATCTTAAAAGATGAAAATACCATTGCTTACGCAATTAAAAACCGTGTTTACCAGCGTAAATTAACACGCGGCTCTGCTATATCGCAGTGGCTTGATTTAAGCCAATATTGCGATACTGAAATAAGCCGGTTGAGTTATAAAAATCAGCAATTAGCTTTTGTGTGTAGTGAATAAATAAATTTCGGACTTTCACTCATGCATGAGTTAGTCTAGGGTCTGTTGACCTTTGCGGATTACAATTTGTTCAAACTAGGGGCGGTTTAATCGCGGCGCGAGGTTTGTAACCTAGTGGGCTAAGTCAAAACTGAGTAACAAAGAGTAAATCGCCCCTAGGCAGAACCCGAAGGGCAGTGCCTGTTTGGCATTGATGCTGCGTTATCGTCTATTTATGGGGAATAACCACATTACATATGCTTTACCTTGGCTAAATACCAAACAGACTGCTGCAAATTTAACTCTGAAAGGTCAACAGACCCTAACCCCCTATTAAATAAAAAGGAAAGTCACGTGGCATTTAGTGCAGACGAGTTAACCGAGCAGCTGATCAAACTAGAGTGTAGAAGTAACTTTAAAATAAAAAACATAGCTGAGTATATGCTAGTAAACTCTAAAGAGGCGTTTTATACCCATACGGAAGCAGGTAAAGGTAAAATTGTGATCCGACCTGCATTTGAAGTGTTTAGCGATGACTTTACTGATATTGATGGGGTTGTGCGTACTCAAGGCTATTTTCATAGCAGTGAAATGACCCGTTTTCCTACCCGTATTTATAAAAGTACGCAGCCTATTCATTATGGTGTCGCTTTTAAAATTAACTCTGAACAAGCGGCAAAAGAGTTTATAGCAAAGCTAACGATGATTATTGGCGGTTAATAGAGTGGTGCAGGGCTAAAGGCAAAAGGTGCAAGATAAAATCTTTAACCTTTAACCTTTGTCTTTAATTACTACCTCTAAAAGCGCAGCGCCTCTTAACCTCTTTGTGAATAAATTTTTTAAGATCTTATTACACAAAGAGAAGACAATGAGAAGTAAATGAGAAAACATCAGCCATTAGCCCGAGTTTGAGGTTTTCGGCCCGTTACTCGTCGCCCGCAGCCCGCCATCCTTTAAACTTTAACTTATTTACTATTTAAAAAGCTATTGACTGATTTCAGTTCACGGTTTTTAAGTGCAATACAGTCATTGGTGCTCTCTGCAAGTTTACTTAATGTACGCGCATAACCGGGTACAGCTTCCAGTTTAGCGTCAAAGAAACTTTGCGTTGTAGCTAAACTGTCAGCGTCACAGCTGGCGGTAGTAAAGTAAGGTAAGTTTGGCACAAAAAATGGTGGCAAGCTTGCTGTTACTTTATCGTAGTTGTTATAAATCCAATCAATAAACAGTGCTTGGCGTTCATCGGTGTAACTTTGACCCGATAAAATAGTACGCATATCAGAAGCCGTTACTTCGTCTGTTAAGCTATACGCCAGTACCGCTTTTTGTAGTTCAGGTTTACCAAAGTAACCCATTGCTGCCAGCATATTGGTACGCACTTGTGGATCTTTGGTGGTTTTAAAGGTTGTCATAAACTGATCTAGCAACGCCTTATCCCCATGAAAAGCCGCAAGACGTAAATAAGTACCTGCTAAATAAGGGTCTACCTTTTGTGGATCGTTTAAGTAAGCTTGTGTTTGCTGTTTGGCTTTATTGATCACATTTTTATCTTCACCATCAAACCCTAAGCGTGATACCACCGCGGCACGAAGTTGAGCTACTGCGCCATCTTCGCCCATTTTTGCTTCTAGGCCATATTTTTTAGCGGCAGGCATCACCGCATTTTGAATAAACGTAGGCCATAAATCTTTATTGCTATCGTCTTTAAAAGTACGCTGCTGTGACGCTAAATAACCTAAAGCAGTGTTAGCAACACGCGGATGACTATCGCTGGCAAATACTTCAAGCGTTTGCATTAATTTAGCCGCTGAAATGACACCGGCATCAAGTAGGGCATCTGTTGCCGATAATAGGGCTAAGCGTTCACGGTCGTTTAATACCGTAGCTGCATTATCTATTAGCGCATTAAATTGCGTATCATCCATTACCCAGCGGTAATAACCCAGCGCGCCTTGATCTGGATAAATCCACTCTGGTTCAAAGTCTAATGCTAGCGTTTGGCTTTGTTTATTTAATAATACATTGGCTGTTTGTACTTTATCGCCAGCACCATATTTAATCGCAACCGGTACATTCCACAGTTGAGCAGGGGCTTCAACACCGGCATTGGCAAAACGACTTTGCGAAATCGTAATGCTCTTACCTTGCTGCTTAACGTTAATTAGCGGGAATGACGACTGTTCAATAAACGATTTTAAAACGCTCGCTACATCTTTATTTGAAGCCTTACCAAGTGCTTCCCATAAATCGGCAGCTTCTGCATTTTTATAGGAGAATTCTTTTAAGTAGTTCTGAATACCAGCTTGAAATGCCTCTTCGCCAATCCAGTTTTCAACCATCGCCAGTACTGAGCTGCCTTTGCTGTAGGCAAGGCCTAAACCATCCATAATATCGGCTTCGGTTTTAATTGGTTTACGAATTGGCTTAGTGCTTAAACGTGCATCTAACGCCATTACGTTGTTTTGTGGTAAATCTAGGTGTGATTCAAACTCAGGATTAAGCTGCTTAGTAATTTTTGCCGCCATCCAGCTTGCAAACGCCTCGTTTAACCATAAGTCGTTCCACCACTTCATAGTCACTAAGTTACCGTACCATTGGTGAGCTAATTCATGGGCAATAATAGAGACATTACGTTGTTTTTTACTACGCGTTGCAGCTTCTAAATCAACCAGAAGAATATCTTCGCGGTAAGTCACTAAGCCTGAGTTTTCCATAGCGCCAAACGGAAATTCAGGAACAGCCACTGAATCTAGCTTTTTATATACATAAGGAATACCAAAGTAGTCTTCAAGTGCGCCCAGTACTTTAGGCATGTTCTCTTTTGCATATTGCGCTAAATGAATTTTACCTTGTGGGGTGATCACACGCCCAGGAATAGGCATGCCTTTAATTTCTAGCTCTTCAAATGGACCTACAGCCATAGCCACTAAGTAAGATGGAATTGGTGGCGTTTTATCAAAGTAATGGGTGGTCATATCGCCATTCACCGTCGTTTTTAGCTCAGGTGTATTTGAATACACTTTTTGTGAGGTGGGGGCGGTAATGGTTAACTGAAACGGAATTTTATAGCTTGGTTCGTCAAACACCGGAAATGCACGGCGCGCATCACTCATTTCAAATTGCGTGAACAAGTACGGAACGCCTTGATCTAGGGTTTTATATAACCCCACACTCTGGCGGTTATAAGGCGCTGAAAAATCTATTTTTAAGGTGTATTTACCTGGCTGAATTTGCTCTTCACAGCTAAATTTAACTTTACCTGTTTTAAGCATTTCGCTGTTTAAATTACAGTTTTGCTCACCTAGTAGTTGCACCATTTTAGTTGCATAATCAACACCATTGAGCTCAATGTAGTGTGTTGGTTTGAGCACTTCTAAGCTGATCTCGGTCATTCCTGTAAAGGTATCCTGACTTGGGTCGAGCGTTAAAGCGACTTTTTGTGAACTTGGCTTTGCGAGTTTTTCAATGACGAATTCGTTAGCGTGAGCAGCATTCATCGCAAGCGCAACGCTCACGGTTAAGAGGCTTTTTAAAAACATAGTTATCCCTAGATTTTTTGTTGTTAGAAACAGTCATATAGACGGCACTTCATCCTAACAGCTTTTTTTACTAGAGTAAGCGCAGATCGCTAAGGAAAAGAGTAACAAAGTTTGTCAGTGGCTATCTCGGGCTAAAAACCGCTGCCAATGAATGTGGGAATTGATAACCCGGATCTGTTGTAGCACCTTATTTAACAAGGCTATATCGTTAAAGTTATCATGAGGGTAATCATTAAAGCCCATTAAATAATTAAAGCAGTCTTTGTTGCCTGCTTGCAGGGCATAAATACGAATCTGTTGTTCAAAGTTAAGCCGTAAGCTACTAATGGCGGTTTTCATACCGAGTTGATCCACCGAAGGAATTGCACATTTTTGCAAATACCCCGCGCGTTCACCTTCTCCCGAAAACCATATGCGCACTTTTTCGCTATAGCGCCCTGTTTTAGCAGGAAGATCGAACATTAAACGGGAGTGATTTTGTGCTTTTACATAAGCTAAATAGTCATTAAACCCAGCGCTAATAAGGGCGTGATGAACAGGCACTAAACGTGGCTTAATTTTACCGTGGGTATGAAAACTAAAACAGAGAATATTATTTTTAAGTATTAGGTCATCAAGGGTTAAGCAGCCAATTTCATCACTGTAAGCGCCACTGTAATAAGCAATTAAGGGCAGCCAGAAATGCCAGTGTTTAGCTTGTTCGCGGGCAAGCCGTGTATCACTATAAATATATCCGTTATAGAGCGTATGCAGCTCCATAGCTGAAAATGGACGACGACCAAGATGGGTTTTCAACGTATTACCTTGACAGTTTTTATTATTTTTATACCCCAACTAACCGTTGCTGTTAGTTGGGATAATGTCAGCGAACTAACGCCTAAAACTTATTCGCTTAGCGCGCGAGCTAAACCAACCGGTTCAATTTCTACACACACCTGATCGTCATTCCAATTTAAACCCACTAATGCATCATCAGATTTTAGGTCTTCAACCCAATCATCTAAGAATTCATCTAGGTTGATTTCTACTGGACTGTAGTCTTGCCACTCTTCTTTACATTGTGCTTGTGCTGCGTCTTGTGATTCCCACAGTAAAAGTACATCGGTGTCGTCAAACTGATTTGACTCACATACAACAAAGCCACCATCATCGGCACCCAGTGCCCAGATCTGCTCACTAACACGTACTTTTTCTACAAAGCTAACTAGTTGTGATTCAATTTCGATATCGCTCATGTATCCACCTTTTAAAATTTAAGTCGAGGGTTGGTATTTTTAGCCGCTTGACGCTGACTAAACGCCTCATGAAACTTAACTAATTGCGGCTGCGCGCTAAAATCAGTGAGTTCACGAAAGCATATCCAATCAAGTAAGCAGTATAAACTGATGTTGAGGCATTCACAGCTTTTAAATTCATCATCGCATAAATGATCATTTAAATAGTGTAATGTTTGCGCAACTCGCTCATTTTGCAGATTAAAAATAGTTTATCAGCTTGCGTGTCAAATCCAGAACGTTGGCATAACAGTAATTCAACGAATGAATCATTGCAGGCATTGATGCTAGGGCCTGTTGACCTTTACGGATTAAAATTTGTTCAAACTAGGGGCGATTTAATCGCGGCGCGAGGTTTGTAACCTAGTGGGCTAAGTCAAAACCGAGCAAAGCTTCCGCGTCCTGCTCACGCCCCTTACCTACATCCATGTAGGCAACAAAGAGTTAATCGCCCCTAGGCAGAACCCTTCGGGCAGCGCCTGTTTGGCATTAATGCTACGTTATCGCCTATTTATGGGGAATAACCACACCACATAGGCTCTGCCTTGCCTAAATACCAAACAGACTGCTGTAAATTTAACCTTGAAAGATCAACAGGCCCTAATTAAAAAATGCTCTTGAGGCCATGTAAGTGGGGGTTGCTTAGTTTTTTCAAGTAAATAACGCAGTATGGTATTTGAATCACTTAGGGTAAGCGTGTCATCGACCAATATAGGGATTTTGGCTGCTGGATTTTTTGTGACCACCAACGGCTGATCGTCTTTAGAAAAAATATCGAGATTAATAAATTCAAGCGCACAATTGTTTTGTTGTGCCCAGATTCTAATACGGCGAACATAAGGGAAAGGAATAGAGCCAAATAGTTGCATAATGGGGCTTTTGCCAACTCCACATAAATAAAAAGCCGCTGATGCGGCTTTATTAATAAATCGATTTACTTACTCTGAGCGGCTGGTTACTTCTAATAAATGGTAACCAAACTGTGTTTGTACAGGGCCTTGTACTTGATTTAGCGGCGCTGAAAATACCACCTTGTCAAATTCAGGCACCATCATACCTGGGCCAAACTCACCTAATGCACCACCATCTTGACCTGATGGACAATTAGAGTGCAGTTTAGCGAGTTCTGCAAAGTCTTCACCTTGCTCAATTTTATCTTTAAGGTCTAAACATTGTGCTTCACTGTCTACGAGTATGTGCCTTGCACTTGCAACTGCCATAAGTTCTCCTACCTGTAAGTTTAGTTTTTTAAATTTGATAGCAACATCTTAGTAAGGTTAAACTGAAAACACAAAGTTAAAATGCACTTTTGATTGCGCTTTCTAGTTTTGCTGAATCCGGTGCTACGCGGCTGTTAAAGCGCGTAATAGTTTTGCGATCGGCCGATACCACGTATTTATAAAAGTTCCAGTTTGGTGAACTGGTTTGAGCGTTTAAATGCTTAAAAATAGGGTTTGCGTCACTACCACGTACTGCGCTGGTGGCCAGCATAGGGAAGGTAACACCATAATTTACATAACACACTTTTGCGGTATCTTTTTCATCATTCTCTTCTTGAAAAAAATCATCTGATGGAAAGCCTAATACCACCAAGCCTTCGTCTTTGTATTTATTATAAAGCGCTTCTAAACCTTCAAATTGCGGCGTAAAACCGCAGTTACTCGCAGTGTTAACAATTAAAAGAGGCTGGTTTTTAAAATCGCATAAGTTAATGGTTTCAGTTGAGCGCAACTTTCTAAGTGAAACATTCGTGAAGTCATTGCAGGTGTTTGCATCTAATGAAGGGGGGGGCGAGTCTGCGGCATATGTATTTAGCGAAACACAACTTAACGCGAGGGTTAAACCAAGTATTATTTTTTTTATCATGCTATTACCTTAAGTGCGTTTTTAGAGTATTTATGTAACTTATCATACGCTACTATAGGCTAAACTGATCAATTTTACTTTATTTTCTATGACTATACGTTTAGCAAAACCTGATGATTTAACTGCCATTGTTGCTATTTACAATGAAACTATCCCTAGTCGAATGGTCACCGCCGATACCGAAGAGGTGACCGTCGCTGATAAACAACCTTGGTTTGATAGCCATACTGCTCAACGCCCTATTTTTGTTTTCTGTGAGAACAACCAAGTATTAGCGTGGCTTAGTTATAAATCGTTTTATGGTCGCCCAGCTTACGATGGCACCGTTGAGTTAAGCATTTACATTACGGCAGCAGCCCAAGGAAAAGGGTTGGGTAAAAAGCTGATGCAATTTGCACAACAACAAGCCAAGCAGCTTAATATAGAAGTATTACTTGGGTTTATTTTTAGTCACAACGAACCGAGCATTAAATTATTTAAGCATTTTGATTTTGCAGTATGGGGAGAGCTGCCTAACGTAGCAAGAATGGACAATCAGCTGTACAGCCTGACTATTTTTGGTAAGCATTTAACCTAGTACCATAACAAAAGGCAGCAAAATTCACTTTTACGTAGGTGATTATGCTAAACCAAAAATTCTAGACTATGCTGAAAAGGTGTTTAATTAACTCTTTAAAGTGTGTCTAAATGGCGAGAAAAATACTTATTATTGATAGCAGTAGCATGATTGCTATGCGCTTAAAAGTGTTATTAGAACTAATTGGCTGCCAAGTTGAATTAGTCCACTTTGCTATGTTTGATGAAAATACAGACATAGACATTTATGACTTGTTGGTATTTTCTCAAGGCGTGCCAACCGATGTTGTATCGATAGTTGTTGAAAAAGCGACTTATCAATCATTTTTGTTATTAGCGCCAAAAGCAGAATCAGGGGAGTTGCTTAGCGCATTTTCCAAATTAAATGACTTGATACCCAATGCCACCATTATCTACCCCTTCTTTTCCAATAAAGAAATAACGTCTTTAATTGAGGCCTTATTAGAGATAGGTCCAGATCACATTTTTAAACTACCGACAATTTTACTCGTTGACCATGTTAATGAGCGATTAGAGTCACTCAAAAGTAGCCTTTATGGCGCTCATATTGAGGTATACACCGCAACAAACCATGATGAAGCAATTAATATTGCCAAGCTCAGGAGTATTGATATTTTAATCAGTGACTTTAGCTTACAACCGGGTTCTGGTTTAGAGATATTTTCGAGTTTAAAAAAAATACAACCGCATAGTCGTTGCTTGTTAGTAACCTCACGCCCTGAACAATCTATGTTAGAAGCCATTCGCCAAGGTGTTGAAGATGTTTTAATCAAGCCTTTAAATGACAATGTGTTACTACAGGCTGTACATAAATTATGGCAAACCGAGCTGCTAAAACGTCACAATGCTGAGCTAGTAGAAAGATTACAAGAAACAGTTGATGTGCTGATTGAAAAAGACAGCCTACTGCAGGTCATTTTTAAAAATACCCCCGATCCTATTTTATTATTTGAACGCAAAGGCAAGATAGTCGAGGCCAATGATGCCTGCTTAAAATTATTTAATTTAAAGTTTAAAAAGCTCATTGCTCACTCGTTATTTCATTTTTTAGATGATGACTCGGTGCAGGCAATAAAAGATAAAATCTCTACATTAAACAGTAATCGTCAGTTTAGTTGTGACTTACACATTGTAAATAAAGACGGAAGTAAAATTCCGCTAGTTGGATCATTTAATGAAATAGACCATCATGGCGAAATAGCGTTAGCGGTTATTTTTAAAAATGTTAGCCATTTAAAACAAAAAGAAGATCTACTGTTGGAAGCCAAAGATCTTTTAGAAGAGCAAGTAAGGGCACGTACTTCACAGCTTGAGCATGCGAAAAATATTGCCGAAGCGGCTAATCTAAGTAAATCAGAGTTTTTGGCAAATATGTCGCATGAGCTAAGAACCCCTATGCACTCTATATTGAGCTTTTCACGTTTTGGTATTAGCAAGTTACAAGAGGGTGATTTTAGCAAAGATAAACTTTTGAAGTATTTAACTCGTATTGAATCAAGTGGGCAAAGACTACTATCGTTACTTAATAATTTACTCGACCTTTCTAAATTAGATGTTGGTAAATTTCCATTCAACCCACGGGCTTATGATTTAGCGACTATTGTTAAAACCAGTATTGATGATGTTGCCGGTATTGCTATTGAAAAAGATATAAATATTGTTTTTAGCTCTGATAACGCGCCGATTGTTGCACAGTGCGATGAAGAGCAAATAAATCAGGTTTTGAGAAATGTATTGAGTAATGCACTCAAATTTAGTGAAGAGCACAGTACTGTTGAAGTTGTAATGCAAAGAGACGATGACAATGCAAACATTGCAGTGATAGATAGCGGTATAGGAATACCTGAAGAGGAACTTGAAACGGTTTTTAATAAATTTGAGCAAAGCAGTAAAACGAATAGTGGTGCAGGTGGAACCGGGTTGGGTCTTACCTTGTGTCGTGAGTTTGTTTCATTGCATCAAGGCAGTATTAAAGCATGCAATAACAGCCTTGGTGGAACAACAATTTCGATACAAGTTCCTTTAGAAATAAACTTAGATGAATACCTAGCTGATGAGCAATTAGTGAAAAATAGCGGCTAACAATCGAATTGTTTTAATTTATATGGATGAAAAATTATGGCTTTAACTAAAATTCTTGCAGTCGACGATGAACCATTTAACCTCGAAATAATTGAAGAAATATTAGAGGATCTTGATTTTGAACTTAAGCTAGCTTCAAGCGGCCCTGAATGCTTAAGTATGGTTGAAGAGTATATGCCTCAAGTTATATTACTTGATGTAAGTATGCCAAAAATGAATGGTTATGAAGTATGTAAAGAGCTTAAAGCTAACCCCAATACCCATGACATCATCGTGATGTTTGTATCTGCAAGAGGTACGGTTGAGGAGCGCATGGAAGGTTATTCAGTAGGCGCGGAAGACTATATTGTAAAACCGTTTGGGCACGACGAATTAAAGCAAAAACTGAATAAACTAAATCAAGTCTTAATAGAAAAACAACAGCTTGAAAAGCAAGTAAAAGAAGCGACCTCTACCGCCTTTAATGCTATGGCAAATAGCAGCGAAATGGGTCAGATAGTAAATTACATTGAAAATATTGGTTTTATTAACGATGTACAAGAGCTAGGAAAAGCATTAGTAGAATGCTTACAGGCATTTGGCCTACAAAGTAATATTGAATTTAGATGTAACGATACTAAGTCGCACTTTGCGCTCAATGGGGTGTGTTCTCCAATTGTAATTGAGTTATTTGAAATGCTTAAAAGCAAAGGACGACTGCATGAGTTTTCTCATCGCATTTTGGTGAACTACGAGCTTGTGAGTTTACTGATTTTAAATATGCCAGAGCATGACGAGCAAAAGCACGGACGCATACGTGATCATATTTGCTTTATTGTAAGTGTAACCGAGCAACAATTACGAGCCATTACCACTAAGCAGATGCTGGTATCGCAGCAGGAGCGGTTAAATAAAGTTGCCGGTACTGTGCATAGTAAGTTTCATCGTTTAATTGGGATGTTGAACGACAGTCGTATTAATAATGAAAAAGTATTTAAGCATTTACAAGAAGAACTCGAAGAGCGGATCCCAACTATGGGATTGGATGAAGACCAAGAAATTTTTATTTATAAAAAAGTAGACGAAACCATACAAAACTCGGTTGCACGTCAGGAGTCAGTAGATCAAGTTAAAAAAGCCTTTGCAGAAATAGAGCAAGATCTTGCTTTATTGTTGAAAGGTTAAAGGTTAAAGGTTAAAGGTTAAAGGTTAAAGGTTAAAGGTTAAAGGTTAAAGGTTAAAGATGCGGGTTACGGGCTGCGAGGCGCGGGCTAAACTCGTCGCTACGATTAGGCAGATAGCTTGTATCAGCGACATTATGTCGCGTTTTTTAGGCAATAGGCTTATGCGTCTCTGGGTAGGCCTTTTTCAACAATCCGTATTAGCCGTGCTGTTTTGCGCAGCTTTTGTCTTTGTTTATCATGTTGCTGGGTAAGTGCCCATTCTATGTGCTCATTCACCATGTCACTGACCGTTTTGCGTTTATCTTCAAGTGCATGAATAATCGCTGGGCTAAAATCTGCGTTGCCTAAGCCAACCGCTATATTTCGTAACCAACGCTCATGGCCAATGCGCCGAATAGGGCTGCCCTCGGTATTTGTTAAAAAGGTAGTTTCATCCCAGGCAAATAACGCGAGTAAGTCTTTATTTTTTAATTGTGTACGGGGGTGGAAGTCTTGCTCGTCGGTAATTTGTCCATAGCGATTCCATGGGCACACTAACTGGCAATCATCGCAACCATAAATGCGGTTACCCATTAAGGTTCGGTATTGCTCTGGAATAGCCCCTTGATGCTCTATGGTTAAATACGATATGCATTTACGTGCATCTACCACATAAGGTTCTACAATAGCGCCGGTAGGGCAAAGGGTTATACAGGCAACACATTTACCACAACCTTCAAACGTGTTTTCATCATCAATAGGCAGTGGTAAATCTACAAATAACTCGCCTAAAAAAAACCAAGAACCAGCCTCTTTATTGATTAATAAAGAATGTTTACCTCGCCAGCCAAGCCCTGCTTTTTCAGCTAATTGACGCTCAAGCACTGGCGCTGAATCAACAAAAGGCCTAAAGCCATAGTCACCTACCTGCTGTTCAATTTTTTTACCTAATTGCTTGAGCCGATTACGCATTAATTTGTGATAGTCACGGCCAAGCGCATAGCGGCTGATATAGGCTTTCTCGTTATTTTTAAGGTTTTTGGCAAAGCCTGAATCTGGCGGCAGGTAATTCATTTTTACTGAAATAACTCGTTGCGTGCCAGGGACTAGCTCGCTAGGGCGGGCGCGTTTCATTCCATGTGCAGCCATGTAATCCATTGAACCATGATACCCTGCATCAAGCCAACGCTGAAGCTGTGCTTCATGCTTAGTTAAATCAATGTCAGTAATGCCCACTTCACTAAAGCCAAGTTGTTGGCCCCATAATTTTATTTGCTGGGCTAGCTGTTCATAGTTTGGTTTTACGTCGCTCACATACTTCACACAGTTAAATGACAAGCCGCTTAATTTAGCATAATCGCGGCTTGGGTGAAATTGTTATTGCCTAATCTACAAAGCGTTTTAACTGTTGTTGGGTTTGTTGGCTTAGCTTTTGTGATTGTTCAGAATCATGCAGTGCTGTATCTATTTGTTGCTTGGCTTGTTCGCCTAGCGCCACAATTTGCTCAACCGATTCATGCGTTTGGTTTTGGGTATCTTCGAGCAAGTGTACGGCATTGGCTATTTGCTGCAATTGTTGTTGATTAAGTTCAAACTCATTGAGCATTTTACCAAACCCATCAGAGGTGGTGTTAATTGATGTTTGCGCATTATTTGAGTGGTTTATTAATTGCTCTGACTCTTTATTCGTTTCATTAACGAGCTCATTCATTTGGGTAATAAAATCACTAATTTGGCGGGTTGCATCACTTACTTTAACCGATAGGGTACGAACTTCATCGGCAACCACGGCAAAACCTCGCCCCGCTTCACCAGCGCGTGCCGCTTCTATGGCTGCATTTAGTGCTAATAAGTTAGTTTGATCCGAAAACTCTTCAACCATTTTTAAAATACTGCGAATGTTTTCGCTGTTCTCTTTCAAGCCCGCAATCGTTTTAGAAAAACTACCCAGCATTTCATTAATAAGTCTTACCTGCTCAACTAGTTTTGATAGCTCACCAGCAGAGAGCTTTACAAAATTAAGGTGTTCATTATTGACCTGATGTACGCTATCAGTGTTGCTTACTATAGCCTGCAGGCTTTGGGTAATTTGGTTACTGGCATTAATAATGGTGTGGCTTAAATTAATTTGCTGTTCGCTTAGCTGCTCTGTGTGCTGCATTGATTGCGTTACTTGGCTGTTACTCAGCACACTCTCTTGGGCGCTGGTATAGGTAGTGCTTAATAAACTATTTAAATGGGTAGTAAATTGATTGTATTGCTCACTTAAGTCTCTAAATTCATCAAACGTGAAATGGGGTAATTTGGCTGCTAAATTCGCATCTTGTTGATTAATATTAATGAGCGTATCGCGCATTGCTTTTACCGGGCGCACAATTAAAAAGCGCATATAAAAAATAGTAAAAATAAAGCCTGCAATAATAAGTAGCGCAAGTGCCCAAAATAAGCCAGTGCTTTGCTGGTTTTCGGTTAAGCTACTGTGCAACCAAAACAAAGTAATGGCTTGAAATAAAAAAACAAAACTTAAATTCCCAACTATTTTTCGGGTTAAAGTATAAAACAGTGTTTGTTCTAAAAAATTATAAATACGCATGTAGCTACTCATTAAATAGTGACCTACTAAATTATTGTTTTTATAGCATAAATGGCAATTAAATAATTAGTTATAGTTCATTTAATTGCGCTAAATAATGCTTAGTTCGTTCAGGGTCGTTAGTAAAAATACCATCAACACCACAGGCAAGCATCAGTTTAATATCTTCGACTTCATCTACGGTGTAAGCAAATACTTGTAAACCGCGCATTTTGGCATCGTCTACAAACGGTTTGTTCATAAAGTTTTTGTCAATATGAATGCTGTAGGCCTGTAAGTCTTGTGCAAACTTTGCATACTGCAATGGAATTGATGCAGTAAGTGCGCCAATTTTAAGCCACGGTAAACGGCTCTTTAGCCAGTGTAGTTGATGATGATTAAATGATGAAACTAAAATATTGTCTGCGGTTATTTTTTTGTTCGCAATGTTGCTTTCAAGCACGGTTGCAAACTTTTCAAGTTCAAAGGTATGCTTTAGCTCTAAATTGAGTAAGGTTTGGTTATTATTCCAGTCTATTAATTGCTGCAAAGTAGGGACTTGTTCGCCATTTCCTGCATCAAACTGTTTAATTTGCTGGGCACTAAAGTCGCACACTTTGCCTTTGCCATTAGTGGTTCTATCGAGGTAGGTATCATGAATAATAACGTAATCATCAAGCGCGCTTTGTACATCAACCTCAATGCCATCTACATTCGCTTTTAACGCCGCTATAATGGCGCTTTGCGTATTTTCAGGAAAGTGTGTGCTTGCGCCTCTATGTGCAAATATTTTCATGGCTGCTTTTTCCGTGAAATTGACCAAGTTTCAAAGCACGCAGCACTAACAATCAGTGCGCCACCAATCAGGGTCATCACTGAGGGGCGTTCGTGCAGAATAATTATAGCCAGTATTGTGCCATAAAGGGGCTGTAAGCAAGAAATCAATCCAGCGGTCGCTGCTGATAAATGTTTTAAACTCGCTGCAAATAACGAATGCGGCATCGCAGTAAACACGACACCGGCAATAAGCAGCAATATTAAATCAGTATCATTAATTTCTGTTATGGGCACTTCAATAAAAGCACACAGCATCAGGCTTGCCACTAAGGTTTGATAAAACATGGTTTGCGGTCCACCATACTCGCTAAAGTAGCGTTTATGAGTAATATTACGAAGAGCAAAAAATAATGCTGATACCACGCCCGTCACAACACCTAAAGTGATGTCATCGCCTAAATTAACGTTAGGGATCAATAAATAAATGCCAAAAATCACCACCACAGCACTTATTATATCTTTTGTTTTGGGCTTACCTTTATTAAATAGTGGTTCTAAAAATACCGTGATCACGGGATAGGTAAAAAAGGCTAACATGCCCACGGTAATTCCCGCCAATTGCATGCCTGCAAAATAGGTTACCCAGTGAATACCTACGGCAACGCCTAATAAAATGGCAATCACATAATCTTTAGCGCGATGCAGCTTAATTGGTTTTTTTTGCAAAGTTAGTAGCACACAAATTGCCAGCCCAGCGATAGCCGCGCGATAAGCGGTAATATCTAATGCATTTAAACCAATTAGCTTTGCGAATAAGGCGGTACCGCCAAATAAAAGTACGGCAATGTGTAAGTAAATTAAGCTTTGTTGTTGGGACTGCATTAAATTTCCTGGTCACTTTTTTTGGCTATATTAGCATTGCTTTTACACTCAGAAGATGAATTTTTCTATTTCATGACAAATGTCAGCCAAGTTAATGACACTTCACACTCTTATCTATTTTACCCACTGGCATAGTTACCTTACTTATATTGGAGGGTGTTATGAATTCTTTAATTTTAACAAGCTTAAGCATTAGCGATTTTTTAGAAACACTAAGTTTTACTATCACTTATGTCGATTGTTTTATGTTCGTATGCATTTTTATGTTATTTGTATTTATTAATAAAAAGAGTGCTATAAATAAAAATAATAGGCCAGAGGTATTGGTATGAGCTCGGTTAACAGGTTTTCTCAGCAAAGCGATAAAGATTTTTGGAAATATGGTCATTTAGTTTTTACCGGTTTTTATTTACTCCCGATGATCATTGATTTTGCTAACTTTACGGCTCATCAAATCACCTTGTCTTTAGCCTTTTATATTGCGTTTATATTGTTATATGTAAAAGCAATAAATTGCAAAAATGGGGGAGTAACTAAGTTAGTTATCGCTATGTTACTGGTGTGTTTTAGTGCCACTTTTTATAGCGCTGGTACACCAACCTTATTTGGCTTTATAGCTTATGTAGCGGGCTATACATATAGCAATTATCAAAGAGTTTATGCCGCATTAGCGATAATTTTAACTGTTTTGCTAAGCTCCTATGTGGGTGACATAGCTAAGCTTGAGTACTTTTTAGCGGTGGCTTTAATTTTATGTGCGGCCCTATTTAGCTATGGTATAGCGGCAAAAAGAGAGCATTTACATAAAATTCGTGAGCAAGAAAGCGCAAAGCAATTAGAGCAACTAGCAGCCATTGCTGAGCGTGAGCGCATAGCCCGAGATTTACACGATATTTTAGGTCATTCATTGTCATCAATAGCTTTAAAAGCTGAGCTTGCGAATAAACTAAATCAAGGCGAGCGATACGATCAGGCCAATAACGAAATTGCACAAGTAGCAGACCTTGCAAGGCAATTGCTTAGTGATGTAAGAAGCGCGGTAAGCGATTTAAAGCAACTCAACTTAAATAGCCAAATAACACAGCTAAAACAAACACTCAAAGAGCAAGGTTTTAAAATAAAGTTTAACGTTAATTTAGCGATCTTACCCGTTAAAGTAGAGGGCATTGCGAGCCTTATTATTAAAGAGTCGGTTACTAATTTATTACGCCATAGCAGTACAAAAAACGGTTCTATCAATATAGAGCAAACAAAGCAGCAATTAGTTATCAACGTTATTGATAATGCGCCATGCACTACATTAAAAGCAGGTAATGGTTTAAATGGCATTAAAGAGCGGGCTGAGCAATTAAATGGCAATGCAACATTTACCTGTGGCGACACATTTACTTTAACTGTTGTGCTGCCACTGAGTGCTGAGGATTTAAAATGATCAGAGTATATTTAGTTGAAGACCAAGCGCTGGTTCGCGACGCAGTTGCAGCCTTATTAAGCCTTGATTTCAATATTGAGGTGATTGGTCAAGCAAGTAATGGCCAAGATGCGTTAAATGAAATCAACGCGCTTAGTGAAGACTTACACCCAGATATTGTTTTAACAGACATAGAGATGCCAAGCATGAATGGTATTGAGCTTAGTGAACAAATAGCCGCTAAGCACCCTGCAATTAACATGGTAATTATGACCACCTTTTCGCGAGCCGGTTATATTAGGCGTTCTTTAAGTGCGGGTGTTAAAGGTTTTATTTTAAAAGAAGCGCCAAGCGAAGAGCTAATCAATGCGCTTAAAAAAGTAATGCAAGGGCAAAAGGTTATTGCCCCAGAGCTGGCAATTAACGCATTAGACGATACCGATCCACTCACAGATAAAGAACGCAAAGCGTTAAAACTTGCAAGTGATGGCTTAAAAACCAGCGAAATAGCAAAACAACTTTATATAAGTGAAGGTACAACGCGTAATTATTTATCCGATGCAATTGCTAAACTCAATGCCACAAACCGAATTGATGCAGCACGTATAGCCCGACAAAAAGGGTGGTTGTAATTGCGCGAATACTTAAACGCTATGGCTTAAGCTCTCGCTCCTTTAATGGTTACAAAAATAGACGCTTTATAAATTTTATACAACGTATTACTATTCTATTTATAATTATAAAAGTAATGAAAAGTGCTAAAAGCGCAGCTAAAAGCACTAAATGAGGGTCTAATGACAGCATTAATAGAAATTACCACGCAAGGAAGCACGGCTATCCTTACTATGAATACAGCAGAAAACCGCCACAATCCAACCTTTATAAACGAGTTTAATCAACACCTAGATACGATTGAGGCTAACGAGCATATTAAAGCGGTGGTGCTAACCTCAAGTAGCGATAAAAGTTGGTCGTTAGGCATTGATCTACAGTGGATGGCAAACCCTGACAACACACCACAAATAATTGCCGATTTTATGAACTCGATAGGTGCCTTGTTTAAACGTATTGTAACTTTTCCTATGCCTATTATTGCCGCGCTAAACGGCCACACTTATGGTAATGGTTCGGTGTTGGCATGTGCCTGTGATTTTAGATTTATGAAATCAGACAAAGGCTTCTTTTGTTTCCCCGAAGTCGATGTATTAGTGCCGTTTGTACCGTCTATGTTTCCTATTATTAATAAAGCGATTAATCCACAATTTTTTAATCGTTTAGCCATGACCGGTGAGCGCGTTGATGCGCAAAAATTATTACAACATAACGTAGTAGAGGCCACCTTTGCTGATGAGCAAGCCTTGCAAACGGGTGTGTTAGAGTTTGCGCAAAGCTTTAATAAAAATCGCTGGATATACTCTCAAAATAAAAGCCAAATGAACAAACCAATACTCGATGTTATGGCTGCACAAGATGCGGCTTTTATTGAACACATCAGCACGCTATTGTGGAAGAAACTACAGCAAAAGTAAGCTGTTTATATAAAAGTGAGTAAACATCAGCACTGCTATTTTACTCACTTTTAAGCTCTTAAATTAAGTACATGTTAAGCGTTATTTAGTTATATTTTCACAAAATGCAAAAGGTAATAACGCTTTATTAAAAGTTTAATGGCTTTTACCTGTCTCATTGCGAGTATATGAGTTAAAATACTTACATAACCAACTAACAAGATAGTGAATGTCAAACCAAGATCCAAATCTCAGTCGAGAACAAGAAAAGTACGAAAACCCAGTCCCTAGTCGTGAGTTTATACTTACTCACCTGCAAGAGCGTTCCAAACCTGCTAATTACGCACAACTATGTGAAGAACTCGCAGTCAACGATGAAGAACGACAAATAGCATTTAAGCGCCGACTTCGCGCCATGGAGCGTGATGGGCAGCTGTATTTTAATAAATTTAAATGTTATGCCCTGATTGACGAAGCCGGTTTAACCAAAGGCAAAGTAGTCGGTCACAGAGACGGTTTTGGCTTTTTAGAAGTTGAAGGCGAGAGCAAAGATTGGTTTATTGCCAAGCATCAAATGAATATGGTGCTACACGGTGACATCGTTCTTGCCAAAGGCACTAAACGCGGCTCAGGCTCAAAATGCGACGCACGCATCATCAAAGTACTCACTAACGAGCGCGCACCCATTGTAGGGCGTTATTTTGTTGAGCATGGTATTGCCGTTGTTGTGGCTGAAGATCCGCGCATTACCCAAGACATTATTATTCTACCGGGTAACGAAAAAGGCGCGCGTCATAACCAAATGGTGCAAGTGCAAATAACCCAAAATCCAAGCCGTAATATGAATGCGGTAGGTAAAGTTATCGACGTACTGGGCGAGCATTTAGCGCCGGGTATGGAAATTGAAGTTGCGCTGCGTAATCACGATATTCCACACGTATGGCCTGAAGAGGTTGAACAACAAGTTGCCCACTTAGGTGAATTTGTTGAAGAAGCCGATAAACAAGGTCGAGTTGATTTACGCGGCTTACCGCTTGTGACCATAGATGGCGAAGACGCTCGTGATTTTGATGATGCCGTATACTGTGAGCCTAAAAAGTCGGGTGGCTGGCGCTTATGGGTAGCCATTGCCGATGTATCACATTATGTAGGTATGAACACGCCGCTTAACAAAGAAGCGATAGAGCGCGGTAACTCAGTGTATTTCCCTGAGCAAGTTATTCCAATGCTACCAAAAGTATTATCTAACGGTTTGTGCTCGCTTAACCCTGAGGTTGATCGCTTGTGTATGGTTGCAGAAATGACCGTATCGCAAGAGGGTAAGCTCTCAGGTTATAAGTTTTACGAAGCGGTGATGAACTCACATGCACGTTTAACTTACACCAAAGTAAATGCCATTTTACAAAACGATGAAAAGTTACGTAAAGAATACGCAGCTGTAGTGCCGCATTTAACTGATTTGCAGCAAATGTACATGGCATTAAAAGCAGCGCGCCAAGAGCGTGGTGCCATTGAGTTTGAAACACTCGAAACTCGCTTTGTATTTAACGCACAGCGTAAAATAGAATCAATTGTGCCGGTTATTCGTAACGATGCGCACAAGCTCATTGAAGAATGTATGATTTTAGCCAATGTTTCGGCGGCTAAGTTACTTGAAAAACACGAAGCCAGCGCACTGTATCGAGTACATGATGAGCCCGATAGCGAAAAGCTGGGTAACTTTACTCAGTTTTTAACTGAGCTGGGGATTGAAAGCACGCTAAGTGATGAACCAACCCCGAAAGAAATTACTCATGTATTGGCTCGTTTAGGTGACCGTCCAGAGGCTGAACTTATTCAAACTATGCTGCTGCGCTCAATGAAACAAGCGGTTTATCAGCCAGATAACATAGGTCACTTTGGTTTAGCATTATCGGCTTACGCGCACTTTACCTCGCCAATTCGCCGTTACCCAGATTTAGTGGTGCATCGTGCAATTAAAGCAGTATTAAAAGCACAAGGGCAGCAAACCTCTGGTGAATACGCTTATAGCGATGATGAAGTCGATCAACTTGGTGAGCAGTGTTCTACCACTGAGCGCCGCGCAGATGATGCCACCCGTGAAGTAGCCGATTGGTTAAAATGTGAATACATGCAAGATCATGTAGGCATGGAGTTTAACGGGGTTATTTCATCGGTTACTAATTTTGGTTTATTTATTCGTTTAGACGACTTACAAATTGATGGATTAATTCATGTTACTAATTTAGGTGATGAATATTTCCAGCATGATGCAGCTAAACATTGTTTGGTGGGTGAGCACACACATACGGTTTATCGTTTAGGCGACAAAGTCACTGTGCAGGTTGCCTCGGTAAGCTTAGATGATCGTCGTATAAACTTAACGCTTAAAGGCGATGTTGCTCAAGATCGTTATGCGCGTCGTCGTGCACCTAAAAAAAATGCTCCAGCGAGCGTTCGCTCGCAACTTAAAGCCGGTAAAATCCCGGGTAAAAAGTCAGCAAGTGATGACAAAAAGCCAAAGGCGGGTAAAAAGCCTGCCGCAAAAGGCAAATCAGCGAGCAAATCAAAAGTAAAAGCGGATGACACCACCGCTAAGAAAAAAACCAAAAAGAAAGCGGTCAAAAAGCCTAAAAGACCAGGTAAAAATGCCCGTAAACGTAGTAGCCCAGGAGCAAACAATTCGTGAGTAATGAATTAATTTTTGGCTTTCACTCTGTTGAAGCAATTTTGGCAAAAGAGCCAGAGCGTTTTATAGAAATATACGCCCTTAAAGGACGTGATGATAAGCGTTTATCGCCGGTGATTGAGCAAGCGCGTCAGTTTGGTATTTCAGTACAGTTTATGCAACGAAAAGCGCTTGATAACAAAGCGAAAGATGAACAACATCAAGGCATTATCGCCAACGTGAAAGCGGCACGTGTGTTTAACGAGAAAGATCTTGATGAGATCATTGAACGCGAAGACACCCCGTTTTTACTGGTACTTGATGGCATTACCGATCCGCATAATTTAGGTGCCTGCTTACGTAGCGCCGATGCTGCCGGTGTTCATGCCGTGATAGTTCCTAAAGACAAGTCAGCAAAGCTTAATGGCACGGCACGTAAAGTGGCCTGTGGCGCAGCAGAAACGGTACCGCTTATTCAGGTTACTAACCTTGCACGTACATTACGTGAAATAAAAGACGCAGGTGTATGGGTTGTAGGCACAGCCGGTGAAACCGACACACACGTATTTGATGCCAGCTTAACAGGCCCAATGGCGATTGTGATGGGAGCTGAAGGCGAGGGTATGCGCCGTTTAACGCGTGAGCACTGTGATGTACTCGTTAAAATTCCAATGGCGGGCACGGTTTCAAGTTTAAATGTATCGGTTGCAACCGGTATTTGTTTATTTGAAGTATTACGCCAGCGCGCAGAAACAAATTAAGCCTATTAATTACATAGGCATTATAGGCATTAAAAAGCCGAGATTGATTTAATCAACCTCGGCTTTTTTGTACTTTTAAGTTAGCACTTTATTAAAAACTGTAAGAGTAGCCCATTTGTACTGAACGTGGCTTACCAGGTTGAATACCGCCATTTGCACGGTTAGCAATGTAGGTTTTATCAAATAAGTTATCTACGCTTAGGTATACTTTTTGGTTTTCGTCGATTAAGTACTTAGCAGCTAAATCCCATACAACACGGCTATCAATCGCATTTAAGCCTGAGTTAGTTAAATCAGCATGTGCATCAGACACGTAACGTATTTGGCTATTTACCACAAAGTTATTCACTTCTGCGCCAAACGATAAAGCAACCTGGTTCTCAGGTACGTAAGGCATTGCATCGCCTTTTTCTACTGAGCCCCAAATTTCTGAATCAAACGTGTTTTTAAATTCTGAATCTGTGTAGGTGTAAGTTAATTTTACTGGGAACGCAACCGATGCAGTATTAAACGTACGACCTGCGCTAAATTCAAAGCCCGATACTTCTACTTCACCGTAGTTGTATTGGTCACCAATGTTATCGTCATTACAACCTACTGATGCAGTACAGTTACCATGCATATTGTCGTAATCAGAGTAAAACGCAATTACTTCACCATTAAAACCGCCCGCATTAAAACGAGAGCCAAACTCGATGTTGACGCTTTCTTCTTCGTCTTGGTCGGCATTACCCGGTGCTGCAGGGGCGTAACCTTTTTGAATACCAGCAAGTAACGTAACATTGTCGTTAAGTGTGTAAGTAGCACCTAAAGACGGTACTAAAATTTCAGTATCGTTAGAGATATCTTTTGTTAAGCCTAGGCTACGGGTTGGATCTGACTTAGCCCACTCTTCACGGGTAATAGTTATGTCTTCATAACGAAGACCAGCACTCACTACTAATGCATCCATTGTCCATTCGTCTTGAATAAATAGCGTGCTTGCTTTTGCACTGTCTAAACGGTTGCTGTTAGAGCCTGGAGCGCCTTGTGAGGTAAGAGTCATGCTTAAATCTTGATTAAGCGTGTATTTGTCTTCCCACTGGAAACGATCCATTTCGTCTTCGTGGTAACGTACGCCAACCGTAATGTAGTGAGCGCCCGCTGGGATGTGTAATTCAGACTGCACACCTTTGGCTTGGTAGTCACGGTTATTGGCTTTAACACCGATGTTTTCAATACCGGCAGCTGTTGGGTTTGCTTCAAACTCGCTGTATTGCTCAAGTGTGCTTGAACCAACACTGCTTGCTTTATACCAGTTACGGTGGAAGTCGTTTAGATAAGCGGTTGCTAAAACTTCATAACCTTCACCAAAACGGTATGCATAGTTTACTTGGTATGCATTGTGGCGAGTGTTCATTTCATCATTTTGCGATGCCGCATAACGACGGTACGGGTTTTGTTGGTAATCGGCATCGGTTAAACCCATGTAGGTTTCGTCTGATGTTTCTTCAGAGTACTTTACTTTGAACTCAATGTTATGCGCATCGTTTTCACCAAAGGTATGGCCAAACTTTACCAGTACGTCGTTTTTTTCAAAACCAGTGTTGTCATCACCTACTGGCAATTCTTTAAAGCCATCAGCGCCGTAAGAAAACACTTCAATTAAGCCTGCAGTGTTATTTTTTTCTTTTGCGAAGTAAGCGTGACCTTTGTAGTAACCATCGCTACCAAGGGCTGCATCTAGCATGCCTGTTGAGCTATTTGGCTCAGTTGGCAGGCTGCGAGAAAGTAAGTTTAATACACCACCGGTTGTACGCGGGCCGTATTTAACAGAGGCAGCGCCTTTTAGCACTTCAATTGACTCCATACGACCCATAGTAGGGAAGTAGTAAGCCGATGGCGCAGAGTAAGGAGCCGGAGCAACAAGTACGCCGTCTTCCATCACAGAAATTTTGTCGTTACGGCCAGTACCTGTACCGCGCATACCAATATTAGGGCGCAGGCCGTAGCCATCTTCTTCTTGCACGTACACACCTGGTACAGATGCTAACACGCGAGAAATATCGGTAAATTCGAATTTTTGCAATTCTGCATCTGAAATAAACGTAGCAGATCCTGGAATATCGTTAATAGCGGCTTGTGAGCCAATAACGGTAATTTGTTCAAAGTTACGCTCAACTTTGTCAGTATCTTTTGCCATTGCTGTTGTGCTCAAAGACAGCGCAACAGCTGCAGTTAACGAAGAAACTAAAAATTTATGTGACATTGATTACCCTAAAAATAGTTCAACTACTGAAATTGGCGTAATTTAAACATGTTAACGAATGAGAATCAATATTATTAAGTTTTACTGTTGTTTGCATTTGTCGTAAAAACAGGCTGTTTTTATAACATTTTTAACTAGGTGTTTATTTTTGTTTTATAAAAACAGGGATAATGTATTGGCTGGTGGCGGTTAATTTAACCTGAACGCTGCTTGAGATAGATTTATTATCCAGAGTTCAGGTTATTTAAGCAGTGGGGTAGCCTAAGCGTAGTTTAATAAACTCAGCGAGTTTAAACACGGCGTTTTCAGGTTCGCGGGCAGTTTTAACTAAACTAATGCCAATGCTACCAAGCGCAGGTAAATGTTTAGTGTGTAATTGATAGGTTAAATCGTTCGGCACCGTACTTCTTGCCAATACAGTAATACCTAAACCTTCTTTTAATGCCGCAATTAAACCGGTTAAATCGGCGTTGCTGTAAACAATACGGTATTTAATACCTGCTTTTTCAAGCGCTTGGGTTGCTCTGCGGCGATAAATACAGCCCTCAGGCGCTGTTACTAAGGTAACGGTTTCATTTTGCGCCATTGAAAGATCGCCAACCCACACTAATTGGTCTTGAATAAAAATAGGGAACTTTTCTGAGTCAAGCTGCTCATTTAGCGCCAGTACTAAATCAAATTGATCTTGGCGCTCATCCGAAAGTAAGTGTTTACTCAAACGTGACTTCACTTCTAACGATACATCAGGGTAGAGCGCCACAAAGTCGCCAATAATAGAGGGTAAAATACGTGCTGCAAATTCGCTAGGGATCCCTAAGCGCACTTTACCAGTGACACTTTCTGAGGTGAATAACTGTAAAATGGCATCGTTATGTTGCACCATTTGTTTTGCCATAGGCAGTAACAGTTCACCATATTGATTAAGTACTTGGCGTTGCCCCTGCTTTTTAAATAATTTATAGCCTAATAAGTCTTCTAAACGTTTTACTTGTAAGCTTACCGCCGGTTGCGAAAGGCCAAGTAAATCGCCTGCTTTGGCAAATCCACCTACCTCAACCACCATAACAAATGTGCGTAAACTGTCGGTTGAAATGTTTTTCATATTTAAAATTACTATTTATATGGCTATATATATAAGTATTATTTATCAATTGATAAGTAATTACAATTTGTTGTTGTAAGCCTTGCGCAATATACTTTTGCTATTAAAGATAGATAGGTATTTGTTATGACTTTTAACCCGATAATGTTTGCCCGCCATAGCAACGCTAACAGCGCGGTTATTAATGCCTTACAAGCTAATAACAGCCACGTTGTTATTGATTTTAGCGGCAGTGAAGCATCGGTATTTTTAAGTGCTATTTTAGGTCATGACCTCACCAAACTAACCGCCAGTGGCTTTGGCTTTAAGGGCACATTGGATGGCGATTTAAATTCTGATTTTAGCTACGCCGTTTTCTACTTTAGCGAAACCGCCTTTCGATTTGTACTCCCAGTAAATGCCAGCCTGCAATTACAAGCACTCATTAACGAGCAACAGCTTAGATACGATATCGACTTTGTGGTACGCACCGATTTAGCAACCTTTACCTTAACCGGTAGCAACGCCTTTGATACCTTAGTTGATGCGTTTAAATTAACCCCTGGCTTACGCCTTGCTGATGCGCAGCTTTGTTATGGCGCGCAAAGTGGCGAAGTGTTTGTTACCGCGGTAGATAAAAACAACGAGCAGCAGTTTATAGTGATTGCTAAAACGCCTACGCTTGATAAGTGGCAACAGTATATGCAGCAACAAGGCTTTAGTGTTACTAACGCCTAAGCCATTTAATTCGTTAAACATATTTTTGTTAAAGATTACAATTTGGTAGGCGTATTAATGGCTACCATGTTATTCCCCTCATTTAATTGAGGCCACGCCCACACACATGGGTTAATTTAAAAGTGAAGGAATATTATGACTTCTAAAACAGTATTACATGCAAAGCACATTGAAGCCGGCGCAAAAATGGTTGATTTTCATGGCTGGGAAATGCCAATTAACTACGGCTCACAAATAGAAGAACACAACGCCGTACGTAACGATGCGGGTATGTTCGACGTATCACACATGACCATTGTTGATATACAAGGTGAGCAAGCACAAGCGTTTTTACGCAAGCTAGTAGCTAACGATGTTGCTAAGTTAACCGTACCAGGTAAAGCGCTTTACACTGGCATGCTTAACGAGCAAGGTGGTGTAATTGACGACTTAATTATTTACTACTTTAGCGAAACATTTTATCGCTTAGTGGTTAACTCAGCGACCCGTGAAAAAGATCTAGCACATTTAGCTAAGGTATCGAGTGACTTTGCAGTAACGGTTACTGAGCGCCCAGAATTCGCCATGATTGCGGTTCAAGGCCCTAATGCACGCGCTAAAACTGCCCAGGTTTTAAACGCAGACCAGCAAGCTGCAGTTGAAGGCATGAAGCCATTTTTTGGTGTTCAAGCCGGTGATTTATTTATTGCTACAACAGGTTATACTGGCGAAGACGGTTACGAAATTGTAGTACCAAACGAGCAAGCAGCCGATTTATGGCAGCAATTGCTTGATGCCGGTGTAGCGCCTGCGGGCTTAGGCGCGCGCGACACACTACGTTTAGAAGCAGGTATGAACCTTTACGGCCTAGATATGGACGAAAGCGTATCACCACTGGCAGCTAACATGGCATGGACTATTGCATGGGAACCAGAAGATCGTGACTTTATTGGTCGTGATGTTTTGGTAAAACAACGTGCAGAAAAAAGTACTCACAAGCAAGTAGGTCTTATTCTTGAAGAAAAAGGCGTACTACGCAGTGGTTCTAAAGTAATTGTTGATGGTGGCGAAGGTGTTATTACATCTGGCACATTCTCACCAACATTGGGCTATAGTGTTGCATTAGCACGTGTGCCACGTTCAACCGGCGACACAGCTCAAGTAGAAATGCGTAAAAAATTAGTTAACGTAAAAGTAGTTAAATCGGGCTTTGTACGTAACGGTAAATCAATAATCTAAATAATTTGGTTATACCAGTAAATAGGTCACCCTCATTTATTGGTATTCTCCCAATCTAAACCAAAGGATGAAACAAAATGAGCAATATCCCTAGCGAGTTAAAATACGCACCTTCACACGAGTGGGTTCGTAATGAAGGCGACGGCACTTACACTGTTGGTATTTCTGAGCACGCCCAAGAGCTGCTTGGCGACATGGTATTTGTTGAATTACCAGAAGTAGGCGACGTAGTCGATGCAGGCGAAGACTGTGCAGTAGCAGAGTCAGTAAAAGCGGCGTCAGACATTTACGCACCAATTAGCGGTGAAGTTGTTGCTATTAACGAAGAGCTAGAAGATTCTCCAGAAACAGTAAACAACGACGCTTACGGCGACGGTTGGTTATTCCGCATTAAAGCATCTGACGAATCTGAAGTTGATAACTTGCTCGACGCAGAAGGCTACGCACACACTATTGACGAAGAGTAATCGTTAGTTAGTTAAAAGCCCCTCTATTTAAAACATTGGGGCTTTTATGATTTTACAGCTTATTACCATACTCAGTAAGTTGCCAAATCATCACATATTTTAATCAATACTAGTTACCCATTAGTATTTAGGATCATAGGAATCTGGACACATGTCAAACGCCAAATCTCTTGAACAATTAGAGCAAAAGCAAGATTTTATTCGCCGCCATATTGGGCCAAGCCCAGCGCAAGTAAACGACATGCTTAGCGCTCTTGAAGTATCGAGCGTTGAAGAGCTGATCGGTCAAACTGTACCTGCTGGTATTCGTCTTGAGCAAGGTCTTAATATCGGCGAAAGCCGCACCGAAGTTGAAACATTAAGCTACTTAAAATCAGTAGCAAGCAAAAATAAAGTTTTCAAATCGTATATTGGCCAAGGCTACCACCCAACTCACGTACCGCACGTAATTTTACGTAACGTACTTGAAAACCCGGGTTGGTACACAGCGTACACACCGTATCAGCCAGAGATTGCACAAGGGCGTTTAGAGTCACTATTAAATTTCCAGACTATGACCTTAGACATTACCGGCCTAGATTTAGCAAGTGCTTCACTGCTTGACGAATCAACTGCTGCAGCCGAGGCAATGGGCCTTGCAAAACGTGTATCTAAAGCTAAAAAAGCCAATGCATTCTTTATTGCCGACGACGTACACACGCAAACCATTGACGTAGTGAGCACCCGAGCAGAGCAATTTGGTTTTGAAATTATTGTAGGTAAAGCCGCTGATGCCGTGAACCACGACATTTTTGGTGCGTTATTTCAATACCCGTCAACATCAGGCGAAATTGTTGATATAACTGACCTAATTGCTGGCGTACAAAGCAAAAAAGCGATTGCCTGTGTGGCAGCCGATATCATGAGCTTATTACTATTAAAAGCACCAGGTAAATTGGGCGCCGACGTAGTACTTGGCTCTGCTCAGCGTTTTGGTGTGCCTATGGGTTACGGTGGTCCACATGCTGCATTTTTTGCAACACGTGATGCTTACAAACGTTCATTACCAGGGCGTATTATTGGTGTATCAAAAGACCGTTTAGGTAACGATGCACTGCGTATGGCAATGCAAACCCGTGAGCAACACATTCGTCGCGACAAAGCCAACTCAAACATTTGTACTGCGCAAGTATTACTAGCGAACATGGCGGCGTTTTACGCGGTATACCATGGCCCGCAAGGCTTAAAAACCATCGCGCAGCGTATACACCGTTTTGCTGATATTTTAGCAACTGGCTTAATAGCAAAAGGCGTGGCACTTAAGCACACTACTTGGTTTGATACATTAACTGTTGTTGATGAAAACAAAGCCGACGTGATTGCCCGTGCTGTGGCTAAAGGTGTTAACTTTGCTGCTAACCATGCGGGCGAGTACTCAATTTCAGTATCAGAAACCACAACACGTGCAGACATTGCCGAGTTATTTGATATTATTTTAGGCGAAGGCCACGGCCTAAGCGTAGATGCAATTGCCGCGGATGTTGAAGCAAATGGCAGTGACTCTATTCCTGCAAGCCTAGTGCGTGATGATGAAATTCTAACGCATCCAAACTTTAACAGTTACCACAGCGAAACAGACATGCTTCGTTATATTAAGCGTCTTGAAAACAAAGATTTAGCGCTTAATCACTCTATGATCTCGTTAGGTTCATGTACCATGAAACTCAACGCGACCGCTGAAATGATCCCAATTACCTGGCCTGAATTTGCTAACCTTCATCCATTCTGCCCGCTAGACCAAGCAGAAGGTTACCAAATAATGATTAACGAGCTACACGATTGGCTAGTTAACATTACCGGTTACGACGCAGTTTCATTGCAACCAAATTCAGGTGCACAAGGTGAATACGCAGGCTTAATCGCCATTCGTAAATACCACGAGTCACGAGGGGATGCGCACCGTAATGTATGTTTAATTCCAAGCTCTGCGCACGGTACTAATCCAGCGTCGGCACAAATGGCGAGCATGAAAATTGTGGTTGTTAACTGTGATAAACACGGCAACATCGACATGGAAGACTTAAAAACCAAAGCTGCTGAGGTGTCTGAAAATCTATCATGTGCCATGGTAACGTACCCATCTACACACGGTGTATACGAGGAAACAATTCGTGAGTTATGTGAAATTGTTCACCAGCATGGTGGCCAAGTTTACATGGATGGCGCAAACATGAACGCGCAAGTGGGTGTTACTAGCCCAGGCTTTATTGGCTCAGATGTATCGCACTTAAACTTACATAAAACCTTCTGTATTCCACACGGTGGCGGTGGCCCGGGTGTTGGCCCAATTGGTGTTAAATCGCACCTTGCGCCATTTATGCCAAACCACAGCGTAATTAACGTACCAGGTACTAATGCTGGTAACGGCGCAGTATCGGCAGCGCCTTACGGCTCTGCCGCTATTTTACCTATTTCATGGGCTTACATTGCCATGATGGGCTCTGAGGGCTTAAAACAAGCGACAGAAATGGCGATTGTAAATGCTAACTACCTAAGCAATGAGCTTAGCAAGCACTTCCCAATTTTATACCGTGGCCGTAACAATCGCGTTGCCCACGAATGTATTATTGACCTACGCCCATTAAAAGAAGCCTCAGGCATTACTGAAATGGACGTTGCTAAGCGCTTACAAGATTACGGTTTTCACTCACCAACAATGTCGTTCCCAGTAGCGGGCACATTAATGATTGAGCCAACTGAATCTGAGTCTAAGGGCGAGATTGATCGCTTTATCGAAGCGATGGTATCGATTAAAGGTGAAATTGATAAAATCATTTCAGGTGAATGGTCTATCGAAAACAACCCACTGGTATTTGCACCACACACACAAGCTGATGTGTTAGGTAATGAATGGGACCGCGCGTATGACCGTTTTTACGCTGCCTTCCCAGTACCAGCAGTAGCTAAAGACAAGTTCTGGCCAACGGTTACACGTATCGATGATGTATACGGCGACCGTAATTTAGTTTGTTCATGCCCAGCGGTTGAGACTTATCGCGACTAAGAGCAGGGACTAATTTTTGACCTTTAATGGGTAGTAAGTTCCACTGTAGAGTGGGATTTATCAAAGTTAAAAAGCCGTTGCAGCAATGCAACGGCTTTTTTGTATGTGGTGAAAAACCATTTCAAATACTTATGTAGGTTGGGTTGAGTGAAACGAAACCCAACGATTCTCCAATATCATTACCATCTCCCAAGCACGTAAATATGCATTGTATGTAGGTCGCTCTTTAGGCATGTGTGATTTAACACAGGAATAATAGGTATCACCGTAGGCGCTGAGCTTGCTGGCGTGCGTGGTTTGTAGGTTGGGCTTTAGCCCAAAAAGTTGTATCAACTTGGCTGATTGTTTTTTTTGCAAGTTGCTAACTTTTGCTTGGATAAATCCGTGACCTAAATTAGAAACCTTATTCAAGGTTTCTTGCCAGATTGCTGGCGGCAACCAAGGGGCGGCTACCGCCGACCTCCCCTTGGAACCCCACGGCGCCCCGAACATCACGCTGTTTCCTTCAAATAATTAATTGATGTGAACGTAAACGGCGAAGATAGGCCATCCATGGCCTAGTTTCGCCTTATCGCGCATCCATGCGCGACATTACTCATCAATTGCTTATTTTCAGGGCGTGATGACGGGGGAGGGGGTTAAACGTGAGATTGGTGTTTGGTCTTGGCAAGAAACAAGACCTGACCCTCTGTATTTCCTCTAGGTTGGGAAGAGTGAAACGAAACCCAACAAATCCCAAATATACTTACTCGCTCTAAAGCCAAGAGTATGTGTTATTTCTTGTAGGCGTTTAGCTTGCTGACGTGCGGGCGATAGCCCGAATAAGTATTTGAATAGGTGCTTGGAATTACTATTACAGATAACGCGAATATGTTTAGCACTTCTAGAAATAGAAACCTTATTCAAGGTTTTGTCGCGCTGGCGACGGCAGCCAAAGAGGGGCTGCCGCTGGTCCCTCTCTGGACACTCTCAGCGCACCCGAGTATCACGCTATTTCCTTCAAAACACAATTGATGTGAACGTAAACGGCGAAGATAGGCCATCCATGGCCTAGTTTCGCCTTACCGCGCATCCATGCGCGATATTACTCATCAATTGCTTATTTTCAGGGCGTGATGACGGGGGAGGGGGTTAAACGTGAGATTAATGATTAATAATTGGTCTAGGTAAGAAGTAAAACTTGATCCTTCGAATTATTACAAAATTATATTTTCCAATCGAATAGGGGGCACCCATTAGAAAGTTCCGGTCAAGCAGACAGCTGTGTTTCCTTGATCTTTTTATTCAAAAACCAAGTGTTCTTATTTTAAACTCTATTTATTAAGTGCTTAGTACTGATGAATAAGTACAATAGTTAAAATTTATTTATTTTAATTTTATATTTACAAGGAAGTTGTTTATATGAATGATGTAACGCCATTTTTATATATTGCTATTTTAGCTTTTTATTTTTTACACAAAAACGAAGAAGGTAAAATACTAGTACCGATCTTTGCTTTTGCAGCAATACCGTTATTTAGTAATGACTACTGGCTATGGTTTAAGGTGAGTATAGGGCTGAGCATCTATGTTTTAATGGTAGAAAAAGCTAAGGCCGGATATACAGGAGGTGGGGCCGTTTCAGCATTCGCTATATTTTTTATAGGGGCTTATATAGTCAGTATTGTTATTAATACAGTTATATCCGTAACGGCTAATAGCATTTTTTAATTGTATATAGTCCATAGAAAGACCAAAGGGCTCACCCATTAGAAAGTTCCGGTCAAGCAGGCAGCTGTGTTTTCTTGATCTTTTTATTCAAAAACCAAGTGTTCTTTCTGTTTAACTCTATTTTAATATGACTACGCATCCAGCAATGACATCGATTGTCGTGAATATGCACAATTGCTTGGATAAAGAGGGCTATGAGAATTAGATCACTTTAATTAAGGCCCTTGGCTTTTGCCTCAGTCATCGTTTAGTACCAATGTCAGTCCAGTTGAACTGATGAGTAACTATGTGTATTTATCGCCATTGTTTTACTTTGTTGCTATTTATCCCCCTCTTATTTGAAAGCTTCCGCTGCTTATAGTTTTTGCGTATTACCGATAAACCTATCTGGCTATTCTAATAAAAAAACAACACAAGATAGGTAAAACAATGAATAATACACAGCTAGATAACCAGCTTAAAACACAAAAACGTATCAACCTTGGTTTAACAGTAACAATGGTAGCGCTTGCCAGTTATGTTGGCTTTTTTCAACCTAAAGCCACTGAGTTTGAAGAGATCAGTGTTGAGCGCATCAATATTGTAGAGAAGAACGGTTTAAACCGTATGGTATTGGCTAATTCTGATAAGTCACCCGGAGGTGTTAAAAATGGCAAAGAAGTGTTCAAGTCTGATAGCCCTCGACCAGGGATGATCTTTTATAACGACGAAGGCACTGAAAACGGCGGGCTTATTTTTAGAGGGCAAAAGGTAAACGATAAAGTGAATCATGGCTTACATATGTCGTTCGACCGTTATAACCAAGACCAAACCTTGATGATGCAACACATCGAGATGGAAAATTACATGATCAGTGGTTTGACAGTCATGGACAGACCAAACACAGACTTAGATTTTGAAATGACCAATCGCTACCTCGAAGCCCAAAAGAGAGAAGACATTGAAACGATGCAAGAGATTGAAAAATATCTAACAGATAATAAACTACTTGGCGCACGAAGAGCCTTTTATGGCACACTAAATGGTGATTCACGCTTGCAACTGAATGATGCTAACGGTCAGAAGCGTATTCAAATGGTGGTGACCAAAGCGGGTGAAGCCAAGCTAGAGTTTCTAGATAAGAGTGGAAAGGTTATTATGAGCCTACCTGATTCAATAGCAGAATAAAAAAAGGAAATATATTATGCCTAAGAGTGTTAACTACCTAGTTTTATTTATATTTTCATTTTTAATCGTATTGTACGCAGCGCTATTGAGCACCCCTGTAGGTGAGTCGTTAACTATTCACTTTGACGCGCCGGTTTGGATGTTTTTACAGTGTGTGATAGCGCAGTGGTTAACACTCAAGGTATACCGAACACTAAAGCAGAAACAGCAGTCACTGGTGAGTTACATCTCTAAGGTGTTCATCGTGAGTAATGTGGTATTTACCTTATGCATTTCGGTATTTATTACGTATTTAGAGAGTCTGATCGGTATTCAAAAAGTTGACTCTATGCATGTTATTGCTACTTTTGGCATGAGTTCGTTGTTACACATGTTAGTCGCTGCGTACAGTATCGCATTCGAATTGGTTACCCGTTTGCAGGCGCAACAAGCAGCTTTGGCAAATAAAGAAAAGGCTTTGTTAGATAGCCAAGTAAAAACCTTACAGCAACATATTGATCCACACTTTTTATTTAATAATTTGAATGTGTTATCGGCGTTGATATTAAAGAGCCCTGAAGAAGCCGAAGAGTACTTAGAGACTTTTAGCAACATCTACCGCTATATATTAGAAAACAAGTCAAAAAACTTAGTACCTCTGGCTAAAGAGCTGGTGTTTATTAAAGATTACATGGCTTTGATTGAAACGCGATTTAATGGCCTTTATAGGTTGCGTATAAATGTGGATAACGCGCTTTTAGCAAACCGTTATGTGATCCCATGTTCGCTACAATTGGCAATTGAAAACGCGGTTAAGCATAATGGTGCCACGGTTGATAACCCCCTCGATATTCACATAAACGTAGAAGTAGATGACATTGTGGTAACCAATAATTTAAACGAAAAAGAATATAAACCCACGTCAACAGGGCTTGGATTAACGCATTTGCAAGCTCAGTGTCAGGCGGTTTTTAATAGGCAGTCTCACATAGAGAAGAACGAATCAGCGTTTGTACTCACTGTACCAATGACATCAGAAGTGGCGTTATGAAAGTTGTTATAATTGAGGATGAGCCATTAGCGGCACAAAAATTAAGTGGTTATATTACACGGTATTCAGCAGAATGTGAGGTGATTAAAGTACTCACTCAGGTGGCAGAGGTAATTGACTATTTACAGAACGATCCTGAGGTAGATTTAATCTTTTCAGATATAGAACTGTTGGATGGGGAAGTATTTAGTGCCTTTGACGAAGTTGACTTACCATGCCCTATTATTTTTACCACCTCTTACAATGAGTTTTGGACGCAAGCATTTGATAATCAGGGCGTAGCATATTTACTTAAACCATTTACCTACAAGCGTTTTGTTAGTGCTATGAGTAATTATGAGCAGCTGAGACGCAATCTCGTCAATACTATCAAGCCTAATGCAGTAGCAACTAAACGCTATAAAAGTCGCTTCTTTTTAAAAAAAGGTCAGGTGGTCGATATTCTCAAAACAGAAGATGTGGTCTGCATTCGCGCCACTTCGGGCGTATTGTCAGCCTATGATAATCATGGCAAGCACCATTTGCTTACGGGCAACTCAATGACCGAGCTAGAAGCTCAGCTCGACCCAAGTCGCTTTTTTAGAGTTAACCGCAGTGAAATAGTGAATATTAATTATGTACTTTCATTTGAAAGCTATGCTAAAGAGACATTAGCAGTTAACTTGCAACATATGAGTGAGCCACTAATCACCAGCAAAACACGTACAAGTGACTTTAGAAAGTGGTTAGCTACCTAAATAGCTATAATCGAGGTAATGGTTTTACTTGCTACCTTGAGAATCAAAGGGGTCACCCATTAGAAACTTCCATTCAAGCAGGCTGCTGTGTTTTCTTGATGTTTTTATTCAAAAAACCAAGTGTTGTTACTTTTTAAACCAATTTAAATATGGCTATGGACCTAGTAATGGCCTCGATTGGTGAGAATACGCGCTATGGCTTGGGTAGAGAACGCCCTATAAATTTGAGCCTTTGGTTATCGCCTCTGTCATCGTTTAGTGTCAGTATGATTTTCAGCCTCACTCACGCATTCAGCCATATCAATTGAGCCTGTAAACGGTGTCTTTCTTTCATAACAAAACGAGCCGTTTTATATAGGAGACTGTTAAAAAAGCACTAAAACTGATAAAACTGTACTTTGCAAAATTTTAATTGCATTGAATGTATAGGCATTAACTTTATTAAGTGCATGCCATACCAAGCAAAGGGAGAAGCAATGAGCTCTGATAGCAACTATATTCGCAGACTATTAGCAACCATTGGCATTACAGCTTTAGCAATAGGCTTATTTATGCTGCTGTGGCAATTATCGTATGTGTTATTGCTTATATTTGGCGGGATTTTATTTGGTGTTTTTTTAATAGGGCTTGCGAGCCTGTTACAGCGTTGGCTACCTTTACCCAGATGGGGACTGGTACTGCTTGTTACTGCTACCGTATTGGGGTTATTAATACTTGCTGGCTACTTGGTTGGTCCCGCTATTATGGATCAGTTGTTACAGCTTAGAGAGCAAATAACTGGTGGGGTAAAACAGTTAGAAGGTTACTTGAAGGGTAAAGAGTGGGGCGAGGCTCTGCTTCAGTGGGCGCAAGGGCAATGGGAACAAGCACCACTTTCACCAAGAAAGCTGATGGGGGAAGTTTCCGGGGTCTTTTCTACTTTATTTGGTTCACTTGCTGATATATTTGTTATTTTATTTATTGGTTTTTACCTCGCACTGCACCCTGAACCTTATAAAAAAGGGGTGCTATTTTTATTTCCAAGTGATAAACGCAGCCGCATAAATGAAGTAATGCACAGTGTATATTATGCATTGAAGTTATGGTTAATGGGCCGTGCAACATCAATGATTGTGGTCGGGCTTTTAACCGCGTTAGGTTTGTGGCTTATTGATATGAAATTGATAATGGCGTTGGCATTGCTTGCGGGTTTGTTATCATTTGTGCCATTTATAGGGCCTATTGCCGCTTTGATACCTGCGGTATTAGTCGCGTTACTCAATAGCCCAACCCAAGCTGCGTATGTACTAGTCGTGTACGGTGTTGTACAAGTGCTCGAGAGTAATGTAATAACACCGTTTGTACAAAGAACAGCTGTTTCATTGCCGCCAGCAGTTATGCTTGGTGGGCAATTATTGATGGGCGCTATGTTTGGAATTCATGGCTTGGCGCTTTCAACGCCGTTGTCAGTATCAATTATTGTCACAGTGCAGATGCTCTATATACGGGATGTTTTAAAAGAGAAAATCCAACCATTAGGGCAGTGATACGTTAAAGAAAGTGGCAAGTTATATAAATATAATTTGCCACTTTTTATGCCTATTAATTAACAAGTTACTCTTTAGCCAACATAAAACATATTGGTTAGATGGCTGTTTAATGTTGAGCGGCGAGGTTTGCTTTTACTCTGCAGCATGGGGTAAAACAAATGAGAGTGTGGCTAAATGCTCTGTTTTATCAAATACATTTAAATTTGTGCTTTTTTCGTCATAGATTGCGGCTACTACGTTTAAGCCTTGGTTACGCAATGGCAATGTGACCAAGCCGTCATCATTACTAACTATTGGCTCTTGATCTGGGTCGTTTACTAAATCATTGATTACTTTAGCGCCTTGAACCGCTTTGCTATTGAAAGTTATGCTGTAGCTGACTATTGCGCCTTTTTGATCTGAAAATTCGTTACCTACAGGTAGGATTTGTAATTGCTGATTTTTAAGTGCAGGTACTTGGGCAAGCGGGCCACGCAAATGTACTGAGTACTTTTTAGTATGTTCGCTTAATAGTGCATTGGGGATTTCATCTCGACCTTTAGCAAACCATTCACCTTCTTTTGTTTTACTCCATAACCCATTATCGAGCATACCAGTAACCGCATAAACGCTTTTATCACTTAGCAGCATCATAGGCCCTGATTCAATAAGTTTTACGTTTTTTAGTTGCCAGTTTTTATTATAGCCAGTAATGCTTTTAATTTTATTTTGTCGTTTTACGGTATCTAAATCTTGTGCGCCTTCGCCATATATAAAGGCTACCTGTGATGAGCGCTCTGCAAACCATATTGCATGAGCCTGTGCTTGTTCGCTGTATGCGCTTGATATTGAAGTGACTAATGCCATGCAGGCGAAAGGTAATATTTTCATTTTTTCTCTAAATTTAAGGAGGTATTTATTTTTCGATGTTGAATACGTTTAACTCAAAAATAAAAACAACCCCTAATAACTTTGTAAAATTTGTTGCTGTAGGGTAGCTCTTTTTATTCTGCTTGTATATTATTGCAAATAACAATTATTACCATTTGCATTTCGTGCTTGTTTAATCGGCTCTAGTTAAAAAATTTTTTAGTGAAAACTTAACCGATTAAGCTTGTATGATATCTAAGAGATAGAATGAACTTAATAAATCGATACCAAATATCAGCCCTAACAATTGCTATAAGTACCATTTTAGCGCCTTCTGTATACGCAGCTTCAGCATCAGATAACATTGAGAAAATAGCGGTTTCGGGGGTTAGACAAGCTTTTCGTGGCGATGTGCCTTTAAGCGAGCAACCACAAAGTATTGAGTTTATATCAGCAGAAAACCTCGATGACGCAGGAGTGACTACACTCACCGATATATTTGATTTAACGCCGAGTATTTCTGAACAAAATGATTTTGGTGGATTGTGGGAAAGCTTTGCAATACGTGGGTTAGTAGGCGATGAGAATATTCCTTCAGGCTTTTTAATTAATGGTTTTTCATCGGGTCGAAGTTTTAGTGGTACCCGCGATACTAGCAATATTGATTATGTAGAAGTGATGAAAGGGCCTGGCTCAGCTCTTTATGGCCGTTCTGAGCCTGGCGGTACTATTAATATCATCACTAAAAAGCCACAGTTTGAAGAACAAGGCTCTTTGAAAGTATCTGCAGGGAGCTGGCAAAGTTATCGCGCTGAAGGCGACTACACTAATGCAATTAATGATCAAGTTGCTTTTAGAATAAACGGTGCAATTGAAGATGGTGAGGGTTTTAGAGACTACCACGAAAATAAAAAAACAGTGATCACACCTTCAGTTCTTTGGTTAATATCCGACACAACAAAATTAAATTATGAACTAGAATATGTTGATCAGAGTGTGACGTTTGACCGTGGTATAGTTGCTCTAGATGGGAAGATAGACGCATTACCTATTGAAACGTTTTTAGGTGAGCCAAGCGATGAACCAACAGAGGTTGATGCGATTTCTCATCAACTGACCTTTGAGCATCAAATAGGGCAATGGTCACTTTTAAATGGGCTTAGCTATAGCGATTCTAAATTTATAAGCGAATCGAGTGATGCTGAACTCGCCCCTAGCAGGCAGCTTTATTTTACTGATGGCGAAACCTTAAGTCGGCAACATAACGAGCGTGATTTTCAAACTAAAAACATCTCAGCGCGCACTGAGCTAAGTGGTAGCGTTACTGCTGCTGGGTTTACCCATCACTTATTAATTGGCGCAGATGCCAGCAAGTTTGATTTTGACAAACTCTGGTACAGATACCGCCCTACGCTTGAAGATACGCGCTATGCAATCAATATGTATAACCCCGAGTATGGGCAAACAGCACCCGAAGGCTCACTTTTATTTAACAGCACTGAAGTACAGCACAGTTACGGGGTTTATATTCAAGATCAAATCGACCTCACTGAGCAGTGGAAAGTACAAGTAGGCGGTCGTTATGATTGGTTTGATCAGCAAATAGATAATCACATTAATCAAAGTCAGTCTAAAAGCAATCAGAGTACATTTAGCCCACGAGTAGGCTTAGTGTATGCTTACTCAGACGACATACAGTATTACAGCAGTTACTCGGAAGGTTTTAGGCCAAACAGTGGTTACGATATAAATGGTGATGCATTTGAGCCAGAATCAACAACCTCTATTGAGGCGGGTGTTAAATTTAGCACCGATACCCTAAATGGTAGCTTTACAGTATTTAGCGCCGAAAAAAGCAATATGTTGACCACAGATTTGCAAGCAGGCGTGTCGACGGCGTTAGGCGAGGTAACTAGCGAAGGCGTTGAGTTTGATTTACACGGTTATATTACAGAGCGCACGTCATTTGATTTTGCCTATACCTACACCGATGCAAAAACAGCAAACGACACGGTTAATACAGATTGGTGGGTAAAATTACCAAAAGGTAGCCCTTTACTTAATATTCCTAAACACAGTGCAAATGCGCGTATTAAAAGAGAATTAAATGATTTAATCGATTTAAATGCAAGCGTTGGTATAGCTGTTCAGTATGAGGGGGAGCGCTTAGGCGAAACCATAGACCCTTCGTATTACTTACCTTCGTATACGTTGGTGAATTTGTTCGCAACTTACAACGTTAATGAAGATGTGATGGTAAAACTGAACATTAATAACGTGCTTGATAAAGAATATTACTCAAATTCTTACTCTGCAATTTGGACTCAACCCGGTGAGCCAGTTAATTATAAGCTGAGCTTAAAATATAGCTTTTAATTTATCCTTGGGGCAGGCTTAACGATGCTTGCCCCATCACTCTATTCAGGCTGTGCATCTGTTCCAAGTAAAGTGTCAATATAAGCGAGTTCTTCGCTAAAAATGCCACAAAAAAATGCGCTTTGTTCAATTATTGCAGCGTCATTAGGCTGGGCTTTGTAGCTTTGCTGGCACCTGGCAAGTTCGCGGGTTAACCACGAGCACTCATTACTTGTAGTGTTTATAGCTGCTTTTAAAAAAGAGGGCCATTTGATTTTTTGTAAATTAAAGCGATAGAGCATTACAGCGATACAGCCATAGGCTTGTTGTTCTTGTGATGGTGGGTTATCACTCGTTACTACGTCGCTGTTTAACAGTTTACTGTTGATAAGTGCTTGTTGCAGTGCGACCTGTTGTGATTGACTTAAAAAGCTTGTTGTCATAATGCGTGAGTAGCCCTGGTTACAATAGAAAATAGCATTTTGTATTAAAGGCTAAGCAAGGCGTTTTATGACTCATGCAGCACCGAAAAAATGCAACAACAGTGATAACAAAATTGGCCTGACTCTTTACTGAATTATTAAAATACAATTGTAATTGATTGGATAGTTTTGAAGTATATTAGCATCAATATTTTAATATCAATGCAGCGCATAACTGAGTTAGGTAATTGACTAAATAATCACTATTAGATGCGTTTTTAAAGGAATAAAGATGTTTTTATCATTTTTTAAAAATCTTTTATATTGTTTATATAGTAATTTACTCGGTTAAATCTATCACTCATCCGCAGAGACAGATGTTATTGCTTAAGGTGCTTTATCAGTTGAGTTATCAATCTGCGCTAGGTGTTACTGAAAAATAAGAGTTATATACTTTATCAAGGTGTGGGCGTTATGCAGTAAGCCGTTTAAAGAAACTATGCCCAGATAAAGCGAGTAAATTTTTATTACCTAAACTGACATGTACAAAAGCAGAACGCTATTTTAAATAAGAATAAAGCCGAGTAACATTTACGTTCAAACCTTTCTGAGCCCTCAATAAAGACAAAGTCCTCACTAAATCTATCATTGTAAAAATACAGTAATAATGAAAATCAGAATAAAATGATGCTCTGGGGAAAGCTTACATTAGTTGTGTAATTTTTATAGTTTGTATTGGTAAAATATTTTCATTCCTTTCTTAGCTATTGATTTTAAAGCTATTTAGATATGGTCTTTTTTTTGCTTGGTTGTTGTTTTTTAACCCTTTAAAAATATAGCAATCAAAAAATCATATAAGGAAGAAAAGTTATGGCAGAGTCATTTAAGTACGCAAATAATAAAGGACATGCAGGAGAGCTTCATCAAAAAGCTAATAAAGACCATCCCGTAATGACAACCGCACAAGGTTGCCCTATCAGTGATAATCAAAATTCATTAAAAGCTGGTCAACGCGGACCAGGACTATTGGAAGATCATGTGTTACGAGAAAAGTTGTTTCACTTTGATCACGAGCGAATTCCTGAGCGAGTTGTTCACGCAAGAGGGTATGGAGCACATGGTTACTTTGAAACGTATGATGCTTTAGATGATTTGACTTCTGCTGATATTTTTCAACGTAAAGGTGAAAAAACACCTGTTTTTGCACGCTTTTCAACAGTGGCGGGTAATCAGGGATCGCCTGATTTAGCACGTGATGTGCGAGGTTTTGCCGTTAAGTTTTATACGCAGGAAGGTAATTGGGATCTGGTAGGCAATAATATCCCAGTTTTTTTCATTCAAGACGCGATGAAGTTTCCCGACCTTATACATAGCGCAAAAGCAGAACCAGATCGTGGTTTTCCACAAGCGCAAACAGCCCACGATAATTTTTGGGATTTTGTAAGTTTGTCGCCAGAATCCATGCACATGGTTATGTGGGCAATGTCAGATAGAGCTATCCCGCGCTCATTAAGGTTTATGGAAGGATTTGGCGTTCATACTTTTAAGTTTATTAATGCACAAGGTGAAGAAAAATTTGTTAAGTTCCACTGGAAACCTAAAGGCGGTATGCAGTCAGTGGTTTGGAATGAGGCATTGAAATTAAATGGCGCTGATCCTGATTTTCATCGTCGTGATATGTGGGAATCAATTAATAGTGGAGACTATCCAGAATGGGAGTTGGGCATTCAAGTATTTGATCAAAAATTTGCTGAAGAGTTCGAGTTCGATGTTTTTGATGCCACTAAACTGATACCCGAAGAGCAAGTACCAGTTAAAATTATTGGTAAAATGGTGCTCAATCGAGTCGTAGACAACTTCTTCGCAGAAACCGAACAGGTTGCATTTTGCACACAGAATATAGTACCAGGACTTGATTTTACTCCTGATCCTTTATTGCAAGGCCGTAATTTTTCTTACCTAGATACACAAACCAAACGCCTAGGTGGGCCTAATTTCACACAAATTCCTATTAATGCAGCAAAATGCCCGATGAGACATTTTCTTCAAGATGGCCACATGGCAATGCAGAACCCTAAAGGCCGGGTTAACTACGAACCTAATTCATTCAGCGGGGGTGAAAACAACCCGCGAGAGTGCCCTGTACACGGATTCAAAAGCTCAGAATCTGAAACTGACGGTGGTAAATTACGCTATCGCTCAGAAACATTTAGTGATCACTATAGCCAAGCACGACAATTTTATTTAAGTCAAACCGACGTTGAGCAAACGCATATTCAAGACGCTTTAATTTTTGAGTTATCTAAAGTAGAGCATTTACGTATTAGAGAGCGCGTGGTTTCTCATCTGTTAAACATTGATAACAAGCTTGCTGAGCAAGTTGCATTGGGTTTAGGTTTACAAACTATGCCAGATGCGGCAGAAGCGGCGCTTGATACCCGTCAAGATTTACCAGTGTCTGATGCGCTAAGCATTTTAAAAAATGCGCCAAATACATTTAAAGGCAGGAAGCTTGGTATATTAGTAAGTGATGGTTTTGATGCTGAAACCTTTAATTTATTAATACAAAGCCTTAAAGAGGAAGGTGCAAGCCATGAAGTTATTGCGGCTCAAGTTGGTGGTGCTAAAAATAGTAAGGGCGAGATTGTTGAGGCCGATCAAGTTATTAATGGCGGACCTTCGGTGCTTTACGACGCAATAGTTCTGCTTACCACTAATGAAGGCGCCAAAAAGCTTGCTGAAATACCGGAGGCGAAAGATTTTGTCAGTGATGCTTATGCACATATGAAGTATATCGGCTTTAGTGATAAAGCAGCTCCTTTAATCGAGGCTACTGGTTTAAATGGACAACTTGATGATGGCTGGTTGGATTTAAATAAAATTTCCGCAAGTGAGTTTGTCTCAAAAATTCGTAACCTTAGGTATTGGAGTCGATAAATCGTATAACAAGGGCTAGTGAGAACTAGCCCTTGTTATTGATGGCACCGTTTTATTTGAGGATTACAAAAATTTAAAGGAATAAAATGAAACTAATTTATGTCGATGATAACTTGCCGGGCATTACTCGAAAGAGGCATGAAAACCAATGGGTTTATTATGATCCTGCAGGAAAGAAAATACATGATAACGATGAAATAAAGCGGTTAGACAATCTCGCTTTTCCCCCCGCATACAAAGATGTATGGTTATGTCCAGAGGAAAATGGGCATATTTTAGCTACTGGCTACGACAGCAAAGGCCGCAAGCAATACTTTTATCATCCCGAGTTTAGGGAGCAGCAAGAGCTTAAAAAGTTTGAAGCATGTGCTTTATTTGGAAATAAACTGCCTTTGTTAAGAGCAAAACTATCGGAATATTTGCGAGGTAATGAGCTTGATTACCAGCGCACAATTGCAGCCGTTGTACGTTTAATGGATCTTGGAGCCCTGCGCGTTGGCTCTAAAAAAAATGCCAAACATAATAATAGTTTTGGTGCTACAACATTGCGTAGCCGGCATGCAAAACTAACGGGTAAAAATATTCGCTTAAAGTATAAAGCAAAATCCGGTAAGCAAAGAGAAGTGAACATAACAGATAAAGTGCTTAGCTCTATCATACAGCAGTTGCAAGATTTGCCTGGGCAGAGCTTATTCCAATATATCGATGAAGGCGAGTATTGTGATGTTACCTCCAAAGAGGTGAATGAGTTTATTCAAAGTGTTATGGGCGAGCAGTTTAGTGCAAAACATTTTAGAACATGGCGGGCCAGTGTTTTGGCATTTGAAGTCTTACATAAATCAAACGGCCAGCTTTCGCTTAAAGATATGTTAGATAGCGTTTCAAGTAATTTAGGGAATACCCCAGCAATAGCTCGTAATTCATATATTCATCCAAAGTTGATTGAGCTGTGTAAAGGAGGCAAGGAAGCTCTAAAGGACTTTAATAACTTAGACAAACTACCCCGTAAGACTAAGTACCTGAGTCGCTATGAACGTGGGTTGTTGATATTTTTAGAAGAACAATGCTAATAACGTTAGTCTCTTTGTAATTCTACTCATATTTCAATCGCTTGAGTGATACCTATGTGTGTGAACTTTTTACAACTTCTAGCAACTTTTACTTTAAAACGTAGAGCTTCACTCTGCTTTTTTATTTATCTATTTGATTTTAAAGGATTAAAACTTTGGTTTAAATGTTGCTAATTACTAAGCGTACTTTCTTAAACAAATAAAGGAGTTATTATGAGTACTGTTATTACTGGGTTATTCGATAATGCATCACAAGCAACATTAGCAATTTATAGATTAGAAGCTTTAGGTGTAAGTGAGGCGGATATAAGCATTGTCGCTAACGACTCGTATACAAAGGAAGACTTTGCTGTAGATGAAGGGACCAAAGCTGCAGAGGGCGGTTTGTTGGGCGCTGCATCTGGTGGCGTGTTAGCGGCAATTATTGGTGGTTTTACCGCTGTTGGAGCAGTCGCTTCTGGTGGTGCCGGCTTATTAGTTGCAGGTCCTTTGGTTTCAGCACTTGCAGCTGGTGGCGCAGGTGCTGCCGTTGGTGGGACTTTAGGCGCAGCAATCGGCGCATTTATTCCAGAACATGAAATTAAGTATTATGAAGACGCAATTGAGAAAGGTTCAATACTCGTCGGTGTTAAATATAACAGCGATAACAAAAATAGTGTTGAAGAAATTCTTGATAATGCTGGTGCAAGCAAGGTTTCAAAAGCGTAATATTTTAGAATGCGCTATCAGTATCTAAAATGTATAAAGGTGGAACTGCGTTCCATCTTTTTACGTGTTTGAATTTAAAACTATCTGAGTTTGGTATATTAATCTATATTGGCAACCAATGAATTACTTAGCCCACCTTTATTTAGCACAGCCTACGGCTGATTCTCATTTTGGCAATTTGCTGGGAGATTTTGGTGGCCAACGACAGGTAACGCATCTACCTACAACTGTAAAAAGTGCGCTAGATAACCATTATTTAGTGGATAAATTTACTGACACACATCCTCTAGTAAAAGAAGCTAAGCAGCTTTTTTCAGCCAAGCGCAGGCGCTTTGCAGGTGTGGCAGTTGATGTGGTGTTTGATCATTTTCTTATTGCGCATTGGCAGCAGTTTAATAACCAATCACTAATTGATTTTAAGCACACCAGTTATGACCTTTTGGACAGGCGTATACCTGTAATGCCACAGAAAATGCAGCGTGTAGTAACCAGTATGACGAAAAACGATTGGTTTAAGGAGTACGAAAGCATTGATGGGGTTGGGCGGGCGCTTGATAATATTGCTAAACGAATTCGCTTTACTAACAATTTTGCAGGCACCGCTGAAGATATAATCCGCCATTATAGTGAGCTAGATGAGCTCTTTTTAGCGTTTTTTCCTGAGCTAATTGAACACGTTAATGAGTTTAATTTGGAGAGCGCACCAAAGTAGAGTGCGCTTACAAAATAAGTGGTTTAGTCGTCTGGTCCTTTTAGGGTAAATACTAAATGTTTGCGCATATCTTTTAAAATTACGCCTTTTTTGAGCATGGCACCGCTTAAGCGCTTTTGCCATTTTAATAGCTCTGGCTCTGCGGCTGTTAATGCTTGTTGGTTTTCAAATTGAAAACACATTAGTAAAGAACCTGGAAATAAATGATATTCCACATCAAACCAGCATTGCAGCATACCTGGGATTTCAGCACGGCCTTGCTCTTCTATTTTGTCAGCAACATTGAGAACGAGAGCTTGTTGTTTTACTTGCACAGCAGATAGTTTTTTCATGTGGAGATCCAATTTAGAGGCTAAAAATACAGCCGGAATATTGCATTATACCCAAGCTTTCAGGGTGATAACAATGTTAGCCATACTTTAAATCAGATGGCTCATAGTGAAGACTGATTGTGGTTTAGTTTGGTGGTACAATCAGTTCGAATACACTATTTATCAAGGGAAATTATGAACCATATAGTTGTTTGTTTAGTTATTATTTTTATGTTGTCAGGGTGCTCTGAAGAGCCTGTTTCTGAGCAAAAATTAAAACCTGTTTCTGTCATAGAGTTAAATAAAACTAAATCGTTTGATAGTCGTATTTTATCAGGTGTTATCCAACCTGCTAACACAGCCACTTTAATGTTTGAGGTTAGCGGAAAGGTCGAAGACGTTTTTTTTGAAATTGGTGAGGCTTTTAAAGAAGGTGAGCCGTTAGCTAGGCTGGAACAAACAAAATATTTATTGGCAGTGCAAGAGGGCGAAGGGCAGGTCTCTAATGCGAAGGCTATGCTGCTAAATGTTAAGCAGGACTTTGAGCGCAAAGCATCACTGGTTGATGATGGCGCTGTGTCACGCGCGCAATACGATGTAGCAAAGTCGCAATATGAGAGTGCCAAAGATAAAGTCGAGATTGCTAAAGTTCGACTAGCGATGGCAAAAGAAGAGTTACAAGATACCACGCTAATTGCGCCCTATGCAGGGACTATTTCAAAACGTAATATTGAACCTTCACAACAGGTAAGCCCAAATACATCTGCATTTATAATTCAAGGTAAAGAAAATTTTGAAGTCTCTATCCTTGCCCCTGAAGCGATTCTCTCCTCATTAGCTATTGATAAGCCTGCTAAGGTAACTATTTCAGCATTAGATAAAACGTTGAATGCCAAAATTAAAGAAATTGGCACAGCTGCTCAAGGCGCGAATGCGTTTCCTGTTATTTTAAAAATATCTGAAAATGATGTTGCAGACATTAGAACGGGTATGAGTGCTGAAGTACAATTTAAACAACAGCAGGAAGCCACAGATGCTTTTGTAGTACCTGTAAGTGCCATTATGGCGCAAGAAAATAATCAGCATTTTGTTTTTAAGCTGGTACCTACAGCGCAAGCTGAATCACAACAAGCAGGTTATGTTTTACAAAAAATAACCGTGGACGTAGTAACGTTTTTTGCGCAGAAAGCGCAAATTAAAGGCGATTTAAAAGAAGGGGAGCAAATTGTTAATGCGGGAATGGCTTTTTTACACGATGGGCAAAAAGTGACGCTTATCGAGGGTGAAATCAAGCGCCTTAATCCATAACCCGTGACGGAGATTTAAACGATGAAAATCCCTACTATTTCAGAGCTTGCTCTTGATCATAATCGCTTGATGCTGGCCATCGTCTTTGGCCTTATGCTATTTGGCGCATTTAGTTATTATCAACTACCCAAACAAGAAGATCCTAAAATAAAAATTCGTGAGGCGGTTGTAACAACCGCTTACCCTGGCATGAGCGCAAAAAAAGTAGAGCTGTTGATCACTAAAACACTCGAAGAAGCGATACGTGAAATGCCCAGTATTGCCGAAATTCGCTCAGTATCTATTCCAGGCCGCTCTATTATTCACGCAGAGCTCAAGCAAAGTGTTGAGCAAAGTGAGTTTGATCAGCAGTGGGATATCCTGCGCGACCAAATTAACGCGGTTCGAGGCGAGCTACCCAGTGGTGCTTTACCTTATGTGATTAATGATGATTTTGGTGATGTTGCCGTGTTAACGGTGGCACTTATTGCAGATCCCGCTTATAGCATGGGGGATCGCCAAGATGTGGCGCAACATATTGCCGATATGATGCATCAAGTCGAAGGCACAAAAAAAATTGATATTTTAGGCATTCAGCAAGAGCGTATTTTTATTGAAACTAAAAACGCTAAGCTCGCTCAATTAGGGATTGCACCCACACAATTGATTGCGGCTTTAAAAAATCAAAATATTATACGTCCCAGTGGCATTATTGATGCCGATGGTGAAAACTTTATTATCCAGCCTTCTGGGAATTACCAAAGCCTAGCTGATATACGCAATACGCTGATCACTGTTCCCAATCAATCACAAACCGTCTTATTACGTGATATTGCCAAAATAAGCCGTGAAGTGATCGACCCCCCTTCAAGAACAAGTTACTACAATGGCCGTCAAGCCATTATTTTTGCAATCTCTAAGGATGAACAAGCGGATGTGCTGAAGTTCACTCCTAAAATGGAAGCGATGATAGCTCAAATTAATCAAACTATACCTGCGGGCTATCAATTAAAAAATATTACCCGCCAAGCCGATGTGGTTGCCGATGCTGTATTTGGTGTGAGCTTTAGTGTGTTACAAACCATTGTTGTTGTCTCTATTGTGGTTATTATGTTTTTAGGTCTACGCACTGGCTTGATTGTAGGTTCGATTGTACCTGCAGCTATTCTAATCACGCTTTCAATTATGAACTTCATGGGTATTCCGCTGGAGCGTATGTCGCTTGCCACGTTAATTATAGCGCTTGGGCTACTGGTTGATGATGGCATAATAATGGCTGAAGATTTTAAAAAGCGTATAGAAGAGGGCGAAACGCGTGACGAAGCTATTCGTAATACCTCGGGTACGCTTGCGATACCCTCTTTAACCTCATCGTTGACTACTATTCTTGTGTTTTTGCCATTGATGTTGGCGCAAAGTAGTGCGGGTGAATATACACGCTCTATTTCGCTGGTGGTGTTAATTGCATTGCTTATTTCATGGGCGTTGAGCCTAACCTTTACTACTTACTTGTGTCATCGCTTTGTGAAAAAGGAAACGAGGCAAAAGCAAAATATTATTCGCCGTAAAATTAATGGATTTTTCGATAGCCTTAGTCCGCTTTATGAAAAAGTATTAAGACGAATTATGCGCGCTCGCATAATTTTTGTTGTTGTTATATTAGGGCTGTTTTTTGTTGGTGGTTGGGCTATGAGTTTAGTGCCTGCTAAGTTTTTTCCAGACTCCGACCGCGCGCAAATTTTAGTATATTTAGATATGCCAGCCGGCACGTCAATGCGTAAAACTGATGCAACGATACAAGCCATTTTAAAAAAATTGGATGATAAAGCGCGTTTTCCGCATATTAAAAAATATGCTGCTTATGGTGGATTTGGCGGGCCACGGTTTGTTTTGTCACTCACACCGATTGATCCTGAGCCTTCAAAAGCATTCTTTATGATTGATGTTGGAGAGCGAAAACTAGCTGAGCCAACAATAAATAGCGTGCGCGACATGTTTGCTCAAGACTTTCCTGAAGTTATGGGGCGCGCCACTAAAATGTTTTTAGGGCCATCAGATTCTTCACTGATAGAGATTCAAATTAAAGGCCCAGACAGTAATTATATTTATTCTATTAGCGAGGAAATTAAAACCTTATTGCGTAATACAGACGGCGCATTCGATATTAAAAGTGATTGGGAAAACCGCATTACTACACTTAAAGTTAAGGTTAACCAGCAAAATGCTCGTCGTGCTGGGGTTAGTTCAAACGATGTTGCCCAAGCATTAGAAACCTACTTTTCGGGACGCACAATCTCTGAGTTTCGTGAAGGTGATGACATATTCCCCATTGTGTTAAGGGCACAAAACAGTGAACGTTACGATCTAGACCGTATTAACAGCGTAAATGTTTATTCTTCGGCTCGAGGCGTTAATGTTCCTTTAATGCAAGTGGCCGACATTCGCTATGAAACGCAATTTGCGCGTATTGCGCGTGAAAATTTATTTCGTACTGTAACAGTACAAGCTAAAAATCAGATTATGTCGGCGCAAAGTATGGTGCCATTAATTGAAGGAAAACTTGATAAAATAAGAGAAAAATTACCCCCTGGTTATGAAATAGAATATGACGGTGTAATTGGAGACTCTGCGGAATCGCAAGCGTCAATTTTAGCTAACTTACCGCTGTGTATTGCCATTATGGTGTTTATTATTATTGCGCAATTTCGCTCTTACCGTGCAACTAGTATTGTGTTTTTGACTGTGCCATTGATCATCATTGGTGCCGCTTTTGGTTTGTTAATTATGCAGGCAAACTTTGGGTTTATGGTTATTTTAGGTCTATATGCGCTTGCCGGAATTATCATTAATAATGCGGTTATATTAATTGACCGTATTAATATTGAACGTAAACAAATTGAGCACAGTGAACAACAAACCGCTGAGCAGTATAATCAGCAAAATTATGAGGCGGTGATCAGCGCTTCTTTAAGACGTTTACGACCTATATTAATGTCTACTTGTACAACAATAATAGGCTTAATGCCGCTCATTTTATCTAAAGATGTTTTGTTTTATGGCCAAGCAAGCACTATTGCGTTTGGTCTTGCAATGGGAACAATTTTAACATTAGGGTTTGTTCCGGTTGTGTATACTTTTTTCTTTAAAATAAAGCCGGTTAAAGCAGATAAACAACAAACCCAGCGTGAGTTAGAGCAGGCTTAATACGAAGGGCTGATAATAGTTTTATCCCTATTTAGTGGTAATTTTAGCCACTAAATAGGCCTGTTTTATTCATGCTTTATTTGTTTAGATAAAAACAAGTTAGTAACGTCTGCGACTTTGATTAACGACTTTTTATCAGCTTGACTCCAAGTTACCTTTGAGCCCACACTTTCACAACAAATGACACCTAACGGTTTGCTATTAAGTGTATAAATGTAATCAAGTAAAGAATAAATATCGAGTGGCTCAAAGTAAGAGTGGGAGAACGGCTTGGTTACTTCGTTATTTCTGGCATCAGAAGCGTCGAGTACTTGGTTAGCTAAAATATAGTTGAAATAAGCAGGGGAGTTTTCTGTGTATAGAACAGTTCCACTTGACACGTCATTATTTTCATCAAGGCAAATTAAGCAATTTAATGTACTGTATTCCTTATTAAATAACCAAAGGCTCACTCGATTAGCATTGGGAATAAGCGCTTTTAACTCTTTGCATATTTGCTTTAGCTTCCGGTCGCTAGAAACATTAGGATCGCTAATTTTTACTGCTAAGTTTTTTAGGTTGAGGTTTTTAGGATTATAAACATTGAGTAAGCTATTGATCTTAACTTTATCAAACGGTTTAGTTAAGTAGCCATCCATACCAATATCTAAATAATGCTCAATGTCTTGTTTTAGGGTATTTGCTGTCATAGCTATAATCGGAACGGTTTTACCTGTAGGAAGCGCTCTAATAGCTTGCGTAGCTTTTATGCCATCCATTTCAGGCATTTGTATATCCATGAAAATTAAGTCTACCGAGTGCTCCTTGAAGTACTTAACGCATTCTTTACCGTCCTCTGCGATAATTAAATTAGCATTATGTGCTTTGAGCATTTTAACAATAATAAGCTGATTTATTTTATTATCTTCGGCAATTAAAACAGTACTACCTTGAAGGTTTGTTATATCAGTGCACTGCTTCGAGGTTGGTGGCAATAAAGCAATCTCAAAGCTTTGCTCATAGGTAAACGTGGAGCCCTTATCTATTTTGCTGGTAAAGCTAAGGTGCCCCTGCATTAACTCACTTAAACGAGCGCAAATTGATAAGCCTAAACCTGTGCCTCCATATTTCCTTGAGGTTGATGAGTCGGCCTGATGAAATTCTTTAAATAAATGCTCTTGAACAGTCTCATTAACACCAAGGCCTGTATCAATAACTTCAAAGGTGAGTACTTGTGTTTGCAATGTACTATTTTTAACACTTATCTTCAGTTCTACTTGGCCAAAGTTGGTAAATTTAATCGCATTTGAGCACAGGTTATTTAAAATTTGCGAAATCCGAAGAGGATCGCCTTTTAAATTGTCTGCTATTTTTGGGTCTATCGATGTAATCAGCTTTATGCCTTTAGCAGATGCCTGCTGTAACAGGGGTTTTATTACATCGCTAATAACCTCATTAAGACTGAAGTTGATATGTTCAATTTCTAATTTGCCAGCCTCAATTTTAGAAAAGTCTAAAATATCGTTAACAATATTTGATAAGTAATGTGCTGACTTTAATATGCTTTTTAAGGTGCTGTTTTTTTCCTCTGTTGTGGTCTCTGAGATAGCAAACTCAGCTAAATTTAAAATTCCATGTAATGGGGTTCTCAGCTCATGAGTCATATTTGCCAAAAATTTACTCTTTGTGTTATTGGCGATATCCGCGGCTTCTTTTAACTTTTCTAGCTCTTTATTGTGTTCTTTTTGTTTTTCTAACGCCATAAACAGCTTTTTATTATTAAGCCGAAGCTCTAATTGCGCAATGACCTCTTTGCTCAAAACCGTGAGTGCATTTATTTGTTTGCTTGAAAGCTTTTTTGGTTTATCGCTAATAACACATAACGTACCTATAGCGTTTCCTCTTGGTGTGATCAGAGGTGCACCTGCATAAAAGCGAATATTTGGGTCGTTTGTAACTAAGGGATTATCGTGAAAGCGGGTGTCAGTAAGTGCATTTTGAACTTCGAATACTTGGTTTTCTAGAATTGCGTGAGAACAAAACGAAATATCTCGTGCGGTTTCGGCTACATCAATACCATGCTTTGACTTAAACCATTGCCTGTCAGGATCAACAAGACTTATTAGTGAGATTGGCGTTTCGCAAATATCAGATGCAAGCTGGGTTAAATCGTCAAAGGATTTTTCAGCTTCAGTGTCTAAAACGTCATACTCATATAAGTCTTTTAGCCGTGATAGTTCATCCTCAGGTGTTGACGCTTTTATCATTATGTAACCTTGTTTTTGTTATGCTTAACAATGAGTAATAGAATAAAAATAATAACGCATTAGCTAGGGTCTGTTGACCTTTCAAGGTTAAATTTGCAGCAGTCTGTTTGGCATTTAGGCAAGGCAGCGCCTATGTGGTGTGGTTGTTCCCCATAAATAGGCGATAACGCAGCATCAATACCAAACAGGCGCTGCCCGAAGGGTTCTGCCTAGGGGCGATTTACTCTTTGTTGCTCGGTTTTTACTTAGCCCACTAGGTTACAAACCTCGCGCCGCGATTAAACCGCCCCTAGCTTGAACAAATTTTAATCCGCAAAGGTCAACAGACCCTAGTATAAAATGAAAAAATACGCGTTTAATGTCAATTTGCTTAAAGTGTATTTTTATTTACGAGTTTATCTGCTGTTGAAAATTTAAGCTAAAATATTGTGCTTAAGTATTTAGCTTATATGACCTTTTAAATTTTTACGAATTGATTTAAAGCAATCCGTCTTATAGCGAGTCAATCAACAATTTTATTTCGACCACTATTTTTTGCCTCGTATAAATAGTCATCAACGTATTTTAAGCTGCTTTGTAGGCTAATTGTGCCATCGTGGGTAAGCAGTCCAATACTGACAGTAAAGCTAATATTTTTATTACGATAGTAAACTTTATGTTCATTCACTGCGTTTTTAATACGCTCAGCGGCTTGCTTAGCTTCGGCTTTGTTTGTGTTAGGCATAATAATTAAAAACTCTTCACCGCCAAGGCGAAATACGGCGTCATTTTTTCTGGTGAGGCCATGTAAAATATTAGCGAGTTCTTTTAAACCCTTATCTCCAGCTTCGTGGCCGTAGTTATCATTTATGGCTTTAAAGTGATCTATATCGAGCATTAATAATGAAATATAGGTATTTTCATCTTGTGTTTTTAATAGCTCATCGGTAAGGAACCTGTATAAGGTTCGCCTATTTAAACATCCTGTAAGTGGGTCTACATTAGCCTGTTTTTCTAACTCTTTGTTAAGTGTAAATAGTTCTTGAGTGCGTGCCTGTATTCTTTGCTCTAAACTGGTATTAAGGGCTATGAGTTTGTGTTCTATGTTTATTTCTTTGCTTACATCGTTTTGCACCGCAAAGTAATAAGCGATTTTTCCATCTCTATAAATCGGCGATATTGCCAACTCATTCCAATAGGGTTCCCCACTTTTGGTGTAGTTTAAAATTCGGGTGCTTATAGGCAGCCCTTTTTTGAGGTGAGTTTTAAGTTTAGCTATCGTTTTTAAATCAGTGTTTTCACCTTGTAAAATAGATCCGAGCTTTTTGCCTTCAACTTCAAAAAGGCTATACCCTGTCATTTTTTCGAATGATCCATTAACCCAAATAACATGCTTATTTTTATCGGCAATGACCATTCCTACCGTAGTTTCTTTGAGTGCGGTAACTAAAAAGTCTCGTTCAAGGGCTATTTTTTCACTTCCTGTTATATCCTGAAAAATGCCGTATAGCTTAGTAATTTCACCATTTTTATTTCTTGATACGTTACCGCTTGATATCACAGTGCGTTCTTGTTGGTCGTCATCTACAACACGTAATTTTATACAACTCCATTCTTGCCCCGTTAAAAGCGCATTTTCGACAGCGCTGGCTATTTTGGGCTTATCATCTGCATGATAAAAGTTTATTGCAGTATCTAACTGTGGTGAATAGCGACTAGGGGCAACACCATGGATAGTGTAAATTTCATCGGTCCAAAATAATTGGTTGCTATTACAGTCGAGCTGCCAATAACCTACTTTTAAAACTTCGCCTGCGTTTTCTATGATGGTTTGTAATTCGTTATTACTAATAACAGAGGACACTTGGGAAAAATGCTGGTTAAAAACTAAAACCATATATTGGTGTTGGTTTTGATCCACATTATGTAAGCAGCAATTCAGTTTAATAGAGTAATCGGTTGCAAATGTGAGCTCAATATCAAATTGGTCTAACTCATTATGTTGCGATTTTAGTGCGAGAATTTGTTGTTGTAATAGTGTTTTGCTTTGAGTTGTACAACAGGCATACAGGCTTTCAATGGTTGGCATGTTTTTGGTTGTAATATTTAGCTCTGACCACCCATCTGAGAGATAACTGAGCTGATCATGGTTATCAAATACCATTAAAAGAAAGTTGCATTTTTCTAGCAGTGCAATATTTATGTCTTTAATATCCATAAGCTCCCTACATATGAAAAGTATTACAACAATATGGTTGAGTATAGACATCTTCTTTTATTTTTTCCGTTTGAAGGCAGTGTAAATAGTGGTCAGAATTTTTACTAAAAACGTATTTCAGGTTTGTTTTTGTGACTTTCCTGATAAGGTATTGGTTGTATAACAATATTTTAACGTTATTTCGTTGCTGTTAACGAAAAGCGAATCATTGGAGATTTTCATGAGCATATTTCGATTGAGTGTTATTACCTCGATTTTTTTAGCCGCAAATTTTTGCGCCAGCAATGCACAAGCCAATACTAAAGTGATTCATGCGGGAGAGCTATTAAGCGTCCCTGGCGAAAAATCACAGCAAAAACAAACTGTAGTAATAGAAAATGGCAAAATAGTGTCTGTATCCGCTGGTTTTTTACCGGCCTCTCGATTTGGTGATGATGCCCAATTAATCGATTTATCGACCAGCTTTGTTATGCCAGGGCTTATGGATATGCATGTGCATTTACAAGGTGAGCTTGGGCCAGATAATAAAAAAGAACTGGTTGAAATGTCTGATGCAGATGTTGCAATGCGCAGTGTTCATTTTGCTAATAAAACCCTAATGGCGGGATTTACCACCGTGCGTGATGTAGGTAGCCAAAGCGAGCAAATGTACGCATTACGAAAAGGGGTGGCGAATGGTTGGGTTAATGGTCCGCGTATTATTGCCGGTGCTGGAGTTACTATTACTGGTGGGCATTTAGATGTTGATGGTATGAGTCCTGATTTACTCACCATAAAAACGCCACCAACAGTGTGTGATGGCGCAGTTGAGTGTCGTAAAAAAACACGTTATGCAATTAAGTATGGGGCGGATTTAATTAAAGTGGCCTCTACCGGTGGTGTGCTTTCTGATACCACCACGGGGACAGGTCAACAAATGGAAGACGATGAGCTCAAAGCCATTGTAAAAACTGCACATGGGTTAGGACGAAAAGTAGCAAGCCATGCCCATGCTGCACAAGGTATTAATGCCGCACTTCGTGCAGGGGTTGATAGCATTGAACACGGCAGTTACACCGATGAAGAGGGCATTAAGCTCTTTAAAGAAACCGGCGCTTACCTTGTACCAACGTTGTTAGCTGGCGATACCGTGGTTAATATGGCAAAAAATTCAGATTTTATGTCTGCACCTATTAAGGCTAAAGCAACGAGAGTGGGGGGTGATATGCTCAACAACTTTACTAAGGCTTACAAAGCCGGCGTTAAAATTGCTTTTGGTACTGACAGTGGCGTATCAAAGCACGGTATTAACGCAAAAGAAGCCGTATTGATGTATGAAGCCGGTATGAGTACCTCCGATATTTTAAAGTCGGCAACCGTCAATGCTGCTGATTTAATTGATATGAGCCAGAGTTTAGGCACTATAGAGCCTGGTAAGTTTGCCGATATTATTGCCTTAGATTCCAGCCCACTTAGCGATATTAGCGCTTTAATGGATGTTGATTTTGTGATGAAAGAAGGCGTAATTTTCAAACAACAATAAACACTATATTTATTTTATTATGAATGACGTTATAACGCTGGTAGGTCGTACAACAGAATGTTTGTAGACGATTGACCAGCGTTATTTTGTTATACCGTTTTTAGGTAAAAAGGAAGTAGTTTATTTTGAAGAGCTTAGTGGTTTTATTTTTTAGTGTATGGCCTTTGTTAGCAAATAGTGCCTCGCAGCAACCAGTTGAATTTCCTGATGTTGAAAATAATGTGGCTTATGCAAAAGTAGCTTCATTGGGATTTAACTTAGCCGATGAAAAAATAGCCTACGGCAGTGATGAGTCACAGTACGCATTACTTTGGCGCGCAAAGCAAGCACTGGTGCAAACGCCGTTAGTTATTTTACTCCATGGTGGCTGTTGGCTTAGTGAGTACGATATTAAACACACGTATGCGTTAAGTACGGGGCTTGCACAAGCTGGTTTTAATGTGTGGTCATTAGAGTATCGAAGAAGTGGTACAAGCGGTGGTGGCTGGCCTGCAACGTTTAATGATATAAAAGCCGGTATTTTAGCGGCAAGTACTTACAATAATGGCGAGTTTAAATTAGCTGACTCGGTTGCTGTAGGGCACTCTGCTGGTGGACATTTAGCACTGCTTGCAGGTGGTGAAATAAGCCAGCTTAAAGGCGTTATTGGCTTAGCCCCTATTACTGATATAAAAGCATATGCACGTGGTAATAACAGCTGTCAAAAAGTGACAAAAGATTTTATGCAAGGTATGCCAACTGATAAACCTAAGGCTTACACGCAAGCTAACCCGAGTGAGCAGCCACTTCATCCCCAAAGCATTATTTTACAAGGCGACAAAGATGCCATTGTCCCCGCTTTTAATTTAGCGCAGCTTAAACGCCCGGTGGTGATGCTCGAAGGCGTGGGGCATTTTGATTGGATCCACCCAGGAACTGAGGCATTTAGTACACTAATAAAAAATTTAAATGAGATATAAAAATGAATTTTAATGAGATTGTAGCGCTTGATAAAGCCGATCCGCTGGCTAATAAACGCGATGAATTTGATTTACCCGCAGACACTATTTATCTCGATGGTAATTCACTAGGTGCCTTGCCTAAAGCCGTTAAGTCGCGCGTGGCAGAGGTGGTAAATCAACAATGGGGTAGTCACTTAATTAGAAGTTGGAATGATCACCAATGGATTGATTTACCAACTCAGGTAGGAGAGAAAATAGCGCCGATTATTGGCGCAGCAAAAGGCCAAGTGATTTGTTGTGACTCTATTTCAGTTAACTTATTTAAACTGTTAAGTAGTGCATTATCGTTAAATCCTGAGCGAAATGTGGTGTTATCCACCGAGGATAACTTTCCTACTGACTTATACATGGTACAGGGGCTAAGTGAGCTATTAGGCCCCGACTTATGTCAGCTTAAATTAGTGGCAGAGCAAAGTATTGAGCAAAACCTTAATGATTCAGTGGCTGTGTTGCTATTAACGCAGGTCAACTTTAGAACCGGTCAGTTGCTGGATATGCAAAAGCTCACCCAGTTAGCCCACGAGAAAGGCATTTTGGTGATATGGGATCTAGCCCATAGTGCGGGAGCTTTACAAGTTGAACTTGATAACTGTAATGCTGATTTTGCCGTTGGCTGTGGCTATAAATACTTAAACGGTGGCCCAGGCTCACCTGCATTTTTATATGTGGCTAAACGCCACCAAGCTGCTGTGAAGCAACCCTTATCAGGTTGGATGGGTCATGCCAAACCATTTGCTTTTGATGCAATATATCAAGGTGCTGATACTATAAATCAGTATTTATGTGGCACACCTAGTGTGATTGCGATGAGTGCTTTAGATGCTGCGCTTGATGTATGGCAAGACGTAGACATTTCTCAAGTAAGAGAAAAGTCGATTGCACTTGCCGAGGTATTTATTAAATTAGTACAAACACATTCATGCTTAAGTGATTTACGCTTATGTTCTACTGAGGATTCGAGCCAAAGAGGCAGCCAACTAGCATTTTCACATACCGATGCGTTTGCTATATGCCAAGCGTTAATTGAAAAAGGGGTAATTGCAGATTTTCGTGCGCCTAATATTTTACGTTTTGGTTTTACACCTCTTTACACCTCGTTTGAAGAGATTTGGCAGGCAGTAACTATTTTAGCTGAGGTAGTTAAAAGCCAGCTATATACCCAGCCACGTTTTAATTTAGCGGGTAAAGTGACGTAACTTTATGATGAGCCATTATTATAATGGCTCATAGCGTTTCTCAAGTTAAAAAAGGCATAGCGTTAGCAGAATCACTAGCAGCGCCTTTAGGTTATTATTGCTCTTTTTCTAGATGAAAGTAATTAAGTTGTACTCTCATCTCGGTAGCTTGTTCTGCCATTTGACGTGCCGCCGCCATTGTTTCTTCTGTAATCGCTGAGTTAGCCTGAGTTAGCCCCGTTAACCGTTGTACAACAAGATTAACCTCTTTAATTGCTTGCTCTTGTGCGGAGGTTGAGTGCGCTATATGTATTATATTTTTATTAACATCGCTAACAGCTTGCATTATGTGTTTTAGTTTTTTCCCTGAGGTGTCGGCTAATTCAGTTCCAAGTGCTATTTTTTGATTACTGTTTACAATAATACTTTTTATTTGCTTTGCTGATTTAGCACTACGCCCCGCTAAATCACCGACTTCATTAGCTACTACAGCAAAGCCTCTTCCGTGGTCGCCAGCCCTAGCTGCTTCTACGGCGGCATTAAGTGATAGCAAGTTAGTTTGAAAAGCGAGGTTGTCAATAACCGAAAGTATTTCGTTAATGTCTTTACTGGCTTCATTTACTTCATCAATCGCGCTAACAGTCTGTATTGATAATTGGTTTCCTTCTTCAGCAATTTGCTCTGCATTGCTTGCCAATGCCACGGCACTTTTTGATTGTTCAGATACTTTAGTTAGCTCATCTAGCATTTGCTCAGTACTTGAGCTTGCCTCTTCAAGGTTGGCTGCTTGCTCTTCTGTGCGTTTACTTATTTCAGTATTACTTGAAGCTATTTCACCTGCATTTTGCATAACCTGGCCAGCTGATACTTGAATTTCTTGAATGACATTAGTTAATTTCTCAATGGTCGCGTTGGTGTCGCTTTTAAGGGTATTGAATACGCCTTGATATTGCCCCTCTATATTTTTGGTAAGGTCACCTTTAGCTAAGTTTGACAAAACGCTACTTACTTCATTTATAGCTAATGAAACTAATGAGGTAGACTCATTAACATTATTTTTTAAATCTTCCAATTGGCCTTGCAATGGTTGTTTTAATTGATGAGAAAAATCGCCATTTGCCATTGCAGCCATTACTTGATTAAGATCATTTATGACATGTTCAAGGTTTGTTACCGAGTGGTTTATATCTGTTTTTAAACTATTTAGCTGGCCTGTCATAGTCGATGAAATAGTATGATCAAAGCGCCCCTGACTAATTGCTAGCATGACTGATGAAATTTCAGTTAGAGCATTATCAATAGCAGTAATTGATGTATTGATGTTACTTTTTAACTGCTCAAGTTGACCGCTGGCTTCACCTTTAATCATTTTTTTAAAGTCACCTTTACTAACAAAGGACATGACTTCACCTATTTCATTCATTACATTATTTAAATTAGCCATACTGGAATTAATATCTTGTTTTAAGATATCAAGCTGTCCAGCTAAGGGAGCATCTAATTGCGCTGAAAACTGGCCCTGTCGTAATGCACTCATAACGTCACTAATACCATCTATGGCAATACTTAAGCTATTCACTGAGTTATTCACGCTGTCTTTTAGCTGGGCAAGTTTTCCTTTAGCTGGATAGGTAATTTGCTCTTTAAAGTTACCTTGCTCTACGTTAGCCATAATATCTACGATACTATTCATTGTGTTGTTTATTGAGGAAAGCGATTGGTTAATATTACTTTTTAAGGTGCCTAATTCACCTGACATTGAGACATTAATTTGAATATCAAATTGACCGTCAGCCATAGCAATCGCAATGTTATTTAATTCGTTTATTGCCCCGTTTAGTGAACTTGCGCAATCGTTGGTTGCTTGTTTTAACGTAGCTAACTCTCCTCGACATGGTGCTTCAATACGTTGATCAAATTTACCCGCAGCCATTTGGTTCATAACGCGATTTGTTTCACTAATAGATAACTGTAGAGCATCAAGAAGAGTGTTAAATGCTTGAGTGCTAACGCCTATTTCATCGCTTGAATAGACAGTTGCTCGTAATGAAAAGTCACCTTGTTGCTCCACTTTTTTCATCGTATCAGCCAATGCATGTATTGGCTTCGTGAGTGTTCGCGCAAACCAATATGCGGCAATAGTAACAATAAAAATAGTGACAAAAAGTATCACAATGAGTAGTTGGGAAAGAGTCGTTATTGACTCAAAAGCTTCTTGTTCGTCCATTTTTGCTATGAGTGCCCAGCGAACATTAAATACATTTACAGGTGCAAATGCAGAGAGCACCATTTCATTGTTATAGTCATTTATAACATGCTGCCCTTTTTCATTTTTTAGTGCTTTGATTACAGATAAGGTATTCACAGTGCCTTTATTTGGGTTTCTAAACGAGCTTTCTACAGAGTGATTTTTCGGATCAATATAAGAGTCAGAGCGCATTAACCCTTCAGGGCCAACAAGGTAGGTTTCTCCGCTTTCGCCCAACCCGTCACGTTCTTTCATAATTGAATTAATATCTTCAATCGATAATTGGGCAGCTAAAATAGCAACCGTTTTACCATCAACAACAATAGGCTTTCCTATAAAGCTTGCAGGGGCATTATATGAAGGGGAGTACTGTTTATAATCTGCAAAAGCAATTTTTTGTGGGTTGCTGCTGTCTTTTAATTGTCTAAATAGGTTCGCTAAATTACTTTTAGCGTAGGGGCCTGTTTGCAGCGATGTTGCAAAGTCTACTTCTTTATAAACAGAGTAAACAATATTGCCATTTGCTGGGTCGATAATGAAAATATCGTAGAACTTATTTATATTAGTCATATCGCGTAGATAAGGGTGATATTGGCGGTGCGCTTGCTCGTAACTGTCTGATTGCTCTGTGGTGGTTAGTTTTTGTTTTTCACCGATTGGGTTTGGGTTATTAGCTAGATAACGAGATTGCAGCTCAATACTTTTTGGATTCATTTGCTTTAATAGAGATGAAGAAACTGTATCAGTTGGGTTTAGCTGTTTAAATTTTGGAGCAAAAGACTCTTTATAAAAGCGATTTAGAGACTCTGATGAGGTTGAAGGGGAGGTATTATTAAATCCATCTATAAACTTTGTCGCAATATTGGCCATTTCTGGATTTGCTTGCAGCGCATTAAGCTTTTTTTCAATGTTGTTAAAATAGCGTTTAACAGCGCTTTGTTTTACTTTACTCACAGCGTCTAAACGCGAATAAACCTGTTCTGTCATCGAGTTTGAAGCTGTATTAATTGCGACAATAATAATTATTGTTATTGGCACTAGGGCAACAACTAAAAAGGCGGAGATAAGTTTTTTTGTTAAGTTTAATGAATTAAAAAAGTGGTTAATTGTGAGCATTACTATGTCCCTGTAATAAGGTTTGTACCTCAAATGAGCATAGAACACAATTTGTGAAGATCTAGTTAATAATTAAAGTAATGAGTTTTTATTATAAAATAGCCGAGATTGATACAGAGCGCTTTCAATTTTAATGTAATTTCAGCATGCTTTTTTAGCGGTTTAAAGCAAAAAAACGTAGAAGCATTTAAGTGCTCCTACGTTTATTAATTAATAGTCGTTCTAACGTTGAAGTTGAAAAAGCAAACGATGTTAGAGTGCTACTAAACTGCGCTCTAACATAGTTTGAATTTGCTTTACTATTTTAGCTTCAGTTTCGGGTTCAAACTGAGCAATTCGTGGGGTGTGAATATGTCCTGTCGGAATATCTGAATTTAGCTGATTTCGCAGCCGAATACTGCGATACGAAATTTCGTTAGACAGGTAACCACCGCCACCGCCATGTACTGCAGTTGCCTCTTTTAATTCGTCAAAACTGCTAGGCTCAAAGTCTTTTTTGAGGGTAATAACATGATGATTATCATTAATCGCAAAAGGGCCTTTTGCGCTTAACATAGCGCTAACGGGTAAGCTAAATTCTACAAACTCAGTACCTGGTAATGGGCGGTCGTTCAAGCTTGGAATGAGCGGCGCTGTTTTACTGCCTCCATACACTACATTGGCGTTGTCGGGCGCTGTTACACTGCGGCGCTTGCCTGGAAAGCGCTCAAGGTCAAAGTCTTTACTACCCATGCTAACGGTAACCACCATATCAACATTATTAAGTGCGTAATAAGGGGCAAGTAAGGATTCTATAATACCGTGATCAAAGTCTTCATAACGCACAGGCACCATCACTGTGTTTATTTCTGCACTAATACCTTTATAGTTAATGACTTGGCCATCAAGAAGTAGTGCTGCAACACCCGATGGGTTGCTTTGGTTTATATTTCTATCAAGTAAAAACGGGTCAAATCCAGTTAATAATATTTTTTTAGAGGTGTTTTGTGAGTAGCTAAGATTGGTGCGGCCTCGGCTGCCATTCTCTAGAAGTGTTAATAACACTGTTTGCTGCGCGGCGCTCAGCGAAAATGCAGGCTTTGTGGTGCGAATAATTTTGCTTGATTGTAAGCGAGCCCAGTAAAGTGCGCGATCATCTAAGTTTTGCGTTGTAGCGATGCGTTTTTTTGCACTAAACCATAATCGTTTTGAGTAGTCATTAACGGCATCTACGGCTTGTGCATAGCTTGAGAGTGACTTGAATTGCTGCTCAAATTGATTAACTTCGCTGGCAAAAGCGCTTAGCACGCTAGGCATCGCTTGGCTGGCTTTTTCAATTCGCAATTCTTCTGGGGTTAGCGGTGTGTTTAAATTAGCTAACGCATTAGAAGAAGAAAAAATTAAGCTTGCAGCAATCAGTGTTTTTATCATGATGGTCCTAAACTGAGTCGTATTTGTTGTCTACTATCCTATGCCTAATAAGTGGGTGCAAATAAAATCGTTGGTTGGTTTTATGTTGCAAGAAGTATAAAACCGGCGTTAAATCAAAAACTACGGGTATTTTATTAAAAAGAGTCGAAACTCTGTGGTGGGTTTAGCTACAATGGTGGCTGTGTATTTTTTAGTTTTTTAATTTTAGGCAACTATGCAACTTATTCAAATAGATAAAGCTCGTTATCGTAAACATTTAAACCGCGTTATAGTCGGTTGTGCCGCAAGCTTAGCGATTGGTAGTTTAGCTATTTCACAAACGCTTATTGCATTATTTCCCGATGAAAGTGGTAGTCATTTTCATTGGAACTTATTAGGCGTTATTGTTACTAGTATTGGTATTGGCTGGTTGTTAAATAAATACCGTACACATCCTTTTATGACCGAGGTGGTGTATGTATGGGAGCTCAAACAAGCGCTTAATAAAATTACCCGCAAGATGGCAAAGCTTAAAGCGGCGGGACGTGAAGGTAATCCTGATGCGCTATTAGCCATTCACTATAGTTATGCAGGTTCACGCTTGTTATGGCAGCTTGACGATAACACCATCACCATGGATGATTTAGCGATTAAACAAGCCGAGTTAGATAGCGTTGCGGCTAAATATAATTTAACTCTTAATGCCGATGACTACGATGACGCAATTTTAAAGCAGTTTTAATTTATAGGAATCACAATGAGCATAATTCTCTATGGTGTCCCGCTTTCTCCCTATGTACGTAAAGTGCGTGTATGTTTAGCGCATAAACAACTCGACTATAAACTCGAAATAGTCTCGCCGTTTAATCAACCTGATTGGTTTTTAGAACTGAACCCTCTAGGGCGAATTCCGGCGCTAAAAGACGACGAGTTAAGTTTGGCGGATTCTAGCGTTATCTGCCAATATCTTGATGAAAAATACCCTAATTCAGCGTCTTTAATCGGTGATACTATAGAGCAACGTGCAGCCGTTCGCTGGTTAGAAAAATACGCAGATTACGAGCTGGCTCCTTTTGCAACATTTACGGTGTTTCAGCAACGTATTATTGCCCCCACAATGCAAAAGCCAACCGATGAAGCCTTAGTGCAAAGTGCATTAAATGAAAAACTACCGCCTTTATTTGATTATTTAGAAGATTATTTAGGGGATAACGAGTTTTTTGTTGGCGAGAGCTTAACCCTTGCCGACATTGCTGTGAGCTGCCAGTTAATGAATATGGAGCATGGTGGTGAGCAACTTGATGAGTCGCGCTGGCCTAAGCTTGCTGCTTTGCATAGTCGGGTAAAACAGGGCACCGCTATGCAGAGCATGCTTGAGGGCGAGCAAAAAATATTAGCCTCATTAAAATAATGTTTATTACTGATTTTTTGCAAAAGCTTAGGAGCTATAAGTGAAAAAAGTACTGATAGTGTGTTTGGGAAATATATGTCGTTCACCTACCGCAGAGGCGGTATTAATAGCTCGCGCTAAAGAGTTAGGCATTGATTTGCTAGTGGACTCGGCTGGGACTATTGGTCATCATGAAGGTAATCCGCCAGATAAACGCTCTATGCAAGCTGGCGAGAAACGTGGTTATAGTTTTAAAGGTATTTTTTCACGCAAGGTGCGCAGTAGTGATTTTAGCGAGTTTGATTTAATTTTAGCAGCCGATAAACAAAACCTGACGGATCTAACCGCACGCTGCCCCGATCATTTGCAATATAAGTTGGCGTTATTTTTAGAGTATGGCGAGCAAGCACAAAGCGCTATTCCGGACCCTTACTATGGCGGTGATGATGGCTTTGAAAAGGTACTTGATTTAATAGAGGCCGCCAGCGATAACATTTTAGCTAAGTTAAAGTAGAATAAACTAAAAAGGCGCTTAAAGCGCCTTTGGTATGTTATTAACGGTTTACTTTAAAGTCGAGCTGTACTTTGGAAGTTGCTGCAACCGCTTTTCCATGTTCAAACTTAGGTGCATAACGCCATTGCGCTAATGCTTCTACTGCCGATTTTTCAAAGGCCACGCCACCTTCAGAACTAATTACTTGCGGATTTTTTACAAAGCCAGACTCATCTACTTCAAACTCCATAACTACACTGCCATCTTTACTAAATCGCGCCTTGTTTTTAGGGTATTTAGGGTTAACGCGGTATAGCGGCTTTTGCTCTTGGCTTTCTTTCCACGGCACCATTTTAGCAATCGCGATGCAGTGTTTGGTGGCTTCATCACTTTTGCCTTGTTTTTCATACAAGCCAATCAATCTTGAGTGTGCGGTAAGCTCGGCGTTGTGATCGTAACTTAAGCTTTCATCAAACACATTTACTACACGGTTAAGTCGTTCTATTGCTTGATCGTATCTTTTTCGACCTTCCGCAAATGACGCCATTAAAAAATCAGCTTTTATTTGTTCAACTGAGTTTTTAGGTAAGTTAGCCAGATAATACTCATCGGCTTCTTCTAGGTAGTTTTTAGCTTCTCGGTATTTTTCATAGCTGAATTTATTAGCTAGTATGGTTGCCGCTTCTAGTTTCATATCAGCCACAAACTTAGGGTTGTTTTGTGTGTTTGCGATTGCTATCACTTGCTCTAAATAATAATCCGCTTTTTGAGCAGAAGGGGCAAAACTAGCCATACCGACTAAAGCATCAATGGTTTCAGGCGATTGCTTACCATGGTTAGTAGCTAAAATAGTATAGGCTTGTTGATAGAGCGAAAAACGCTTTTCAATCCACTGTTTACCGTATCGATTAATTGATTTTGCATAGTTAATCGCTAAGTTTGCGGTGTTATCAGCATTTTCACCGTAAACAGTTTTACCTAATGTGTAAGCCTGCTCCGCGGCTTGTTGCACATTTTCTTTGGTTTTAATCGCATTTAAGTAATTTTGATACGCGTCGTTGAAAACGGCTTGAGCGTTATTTGTTTGTTCGGCAAATGACGTGGTGCTCAATACAGATAAACCTAAGCCCATCAGTAATGCAAGTTTGTTTAATTTCATAATGATCCCTATTATTTGTCGATAACAAATTAGCAAATCCTTATGTATATGTCATCACTTTAGGTAAATCAAGGTAAACGCTCGCTAGTAATATATTTGCGGTTTAAGATTGAAAATAGTCGCTATCGTCGCCATATATTTGCCATAAACAGTCTTGTACTACGGTGTATTTAACCTATTTTGTGATATTATCACTTTATCGTGTCGTAGTTTTTTAATATTTGGATTGGTCGTGGCGCAAGTAAGAGCAAGAGTCCAGCTTAATGTTGGCAAAAATAGTGATATTCCTGCAGAAATTATTTCCTTTAGTGGCTTAAAAGATGGCCAAGAGCATGTTGCGTTAGTGTTTAAAAACGCCGATACCGAGCAAGATGTTCCGCTTATTCGTATGCACTCTGAATGCTTAACCGGTGATGTGTTTCACTCGTCACGTTGTGATTGCGGTGAGCAGTTAAATGAGTGTATTGAAATGATGCACGAACAAGGCGGTATTTTACTTTATTTACGCCAAGAAGGGCGTGGTATTGGTTTATATAATAAAATTGATGCGTATGTACTGCAGTCACAAGGTATGAACACTTACGAGGCCAACAATCATTTGGGCTTTGCTGATGATTTACGTGATTTTTCGGATGCTGTATTAATGCTCAATGCGCTTAATTTAAAGCATGTAAAATTAATGACTAACAATCCTAAAAAGCTTAACGCATTAAAAGATGCTGGCATAGAGGTGGACTCTGTTGTGGGCACTCATGCACACATTAAAGCTGGGCTTTCAGGTAACAAGGCGTATTTAGAGACTAAAATTAAGCATGGCTCTCATATGCTAGATATTAAGAAAATTAAAAAACCTTAGGGTCTGTTGACCTTTCAAGGTTAAATTTGCAGCAGTCTGTTTGGTATTTAGGCAAGGCAGAGCCTATGTGGTGTGGTTATTCCCCATAAATAGGCGATAACGCAGCATCAATGCCAAACAGGCGCTGCCCGAAGGGTTCTGCCTAGGGGCGATTTACTCTTTGTTGCCTACATGGATGTAGGTAAGGGGCGTGAGCAGGACGCGGAAGCTTTGCTCGGTTTTGACTTAGCCCACTAGGTTACAAACCTCGCGCCGCGATTAAATCGCCCCTAGTTTGAACAAATTTTAATCCGTAAAGGGCAACAGACCCTAATATTAACGGCATTTATCGCCGCCACCTATGTAATACCAACCAACGCCGAGTTATACTCGGCGTGTTTTGTTTTAATTAAGAGCAAGTATGTCTACACAATTACGAATTTTTAAAGCGGATGCGGCATTAAAATGGTTTAAAGCGGGTTGGCTAATTTTTAAAACTCAGCCATTAACCTTTATCTTTATGCACTTGTTTATTGGCATTGTTGGCTTGTTGTCTTTATTTTTGCCGTTATTACAAATAGTCGCAGCATTGGCTACACCATTTTTAACCGCTGGTTTTTATCAAGCCGTGCTTACCAAGCAGCAAGGCGGAAAAATTATGTTAGCCGACATTTTGAAGCCCTTTTCAGCAAAAGGAAATCGGTTAGGCTTATTCCGCTTAGCGCTTTATCAAATGGGTGCCGGTATTTTAATTGCGCTGCTCGCCAATGGTTTATTTGCCGATGCGATGGCGGTTATGACGCAGCCTGACTTAGATCCTAATACAGCAATTAGCCAAATGCTTGAGAGTATTTCGTTTGCCAATGTGGCACTGTTTTTAATTGCGCTGTCGATATACTTTACTTCGTTTGCCTATGCGGTACCGCTGGTTTACTTTAATAAAGAACAACGTATTTTAAATGCCTTAAAAAGTTCGTTTATGGTGTTTTATTATAATATTTTACCACTGAGTGTTTATGGTATTATTTGCGCATTATTAATTGTGGTGTCGATGTTCTTATCGCTACTACCGCTGTTGATTTTAATGCCAATTTGCTACATTAGTTTCTTTGTTTCTTATCAGGCTATTTTTATGCCCGTTGTGCCACCAAGTGATGACAGTAACATTAAGCCTTTAAGTAGCGAGCAAAGCGGGCGCTTTGACGCTTAATGGATGATACGTTAAAACAAAAGTTAAAAAACTATGTGCTTTGGTTACTAGGAAGGCAAGAGTATTCGCGCCGAGAGTTAACCCAAAAGTTACAGCAAAGAGAAGCAACCGACGAGTTCATAGAAAACCTGCTTGATTGGTGCGAAAAGCACAATTTTATTAACGAGCAGCGTTACTGTGAAGGGTTTGTAAGAAAGCACATATTTAAATGCCATGGCTTAAAGCGAATTCAAAGTGAGGCCATGAGCAAAGGGATTGATAGAGCACTGCTTGAAACAGTGATTGAAGAGCTGGAAATAGATTGGTTTGAGCTCGCGCAGGAAGCGTACAACAAAAAATATTCAACGACACCGGCAAACCTCGAGTACAAAGAAAAAGCTAAGCGCGTGCGCTACTTAATGTATCGAGGATTTAGCTATGATCAAATAAATTTTGCAATGCAAGCACAGTAAATACAGGTGAGACTTTCACATGCAGCACATGACTACCGCACAAATTAGGCAACAGTTTTTAGACTTTTTTGCCAGCAAGCAACACCAAGTTGTTCCTTCTAGTTCGCTTATACCGGGTAACGATGCCACGTTGTTATTTAATAATGCCGGTATGGTGCAATTTAAAGATGTATTTTTAGGCGCTGAAAGCCGCCCTTACACACGCGCAACCAGTTCGCAGCGTTGTGTGCGTGCTGGTGGTAAACATAACGATTTAGAAAACGTAGGTTACACAGCACGTCACCATACCTTTTTTGAAATGCTAGGTAATTTCAGCTTTGGTGATTACTTTAAGCAAGATGCAATTAAATTTGCGTGGGAGTTTTTAACTGAGGTTGTAAAACTACCAAAAGAAAAGCTGTTAGTAACCATTTACCATGATGACGAAGAAGCCTTTGGCTACTGGGCTAACGATATAGGCTTACCTGAAGATCGTATTATTCGTATTGCAACGAGCGATAACTTTTGGTCTATGGGTGATACGGGTCCTTGTGGTCCATGTTCTGAAATATTTTATGATCATGGCGAGCATATTTGGGGCGGTCCTCCGGGCACACCTGAAGAAGATGGTGACCGTTTCATTGAAATTTGGAACTTAGTATTTATGCAATACAACCGTCAAAGCGACGGGACTATGGAGCCACTTCCTAAGCAATCTGTTGATACAGGTATGGGCCTTGAGCGTATTTCAGCTATTTTACAAGGTGTGCATTCAAACTACGAAATCGACTTATTCCAAGGCTTAATTGCGGCCGCTGCAAGCGTTACCAATGCACAAGATATGGATGATAAATCACTTCGCGTGGTAGCCGATCATATTCGTTCGTGTGCATTTTTAATTTCAGATGGGGTTATGCCATCAAATGAAGGCCGTGGTTATGTATTGCGTCGTATTATTCGTCGTGCAGTACGTCACGGTAATAAGTTAGGTGCTAAAGGCGCGTTTTTCTATAAATTGGTTGCTGCACTTATTGAGCAAATGGGTCAAGCGTACCCAGAGCTTGCTAAGCAACAAGAAATTATTGAAAAAGTACTACGTATTGAAGAAGAGCAGTTTGGTAAAACGCTTGAGCGTGGTTTAGCTATTTTAGAAGAAAGCTTAAGTGATTTAACCGGGGATGTGATCCCGGGTGACTTAGTATTTAAGCTTTACGATACCTATGGTTTCCCTGCTGATTTAACAGCCGATGTTGCGCGTGAGCGCCAGATGACGATTGACCATCAAGGTTTTGAAGCATGCATGGCAGTACAACGTAAAACTGCGCAACAAGCGGGTAAGTTTGGGGCTGATTACAATGACCAATTAAAATCAGACAAGCACACTGACTTTAAAGGCTACGATAGCACTCATTACAGTGGCACAGTGGTAGAAATTTTTGCTGGTGGCGAAGCTGTATCATTACTTGAAGATGGTCAACAAGGTATTATTGTTTTAGACCGTACTCCGTTTTACGCTGAATCAGGCGGCCAAATTGGTGATAGCGGAACAATCACAGTAGCCGGCGGTGAGTTTGTGGTGACTAATACCACTAAACTGGGTAATGCTTTTGCTCACCATGGAACAGTTCAAGGGCGTATTGGCGTTAACGATAAAGTGGATGCAACTATTGACGATGCGCGCCGTGACAGCATTAAGAAAAATCACACCGCTACGCATATTTTGCATGAAGCACTGCGTCAGCTTTTAGGTGAGCACGTATCGCAAAAAGGCTCACTTGTGCAGCCAGATCGTCTGCGTTTTGACTTCTCACATTTTGAAGCGGTGACCAAACAAGAACTGCGCGAAATTGAGCGCGTAGTGAATGACGAAATTCGTCGTAACTTTGCTCTTAACACTGAGCTAATGGCAATTGATGATGCTAAAGCAAAAGGTGCAATGGCACTGTTTGGCGAAAAGTACGATGACGAAGTACGCGTTGTGACTATTGGTGATTACTCAATCGAGCTTTGTGGTGGTACACACGTAGAGCGTGCGGGTGACATTGGTTTATTCAAAATTGTATCTGAAAGCGGTATTGCTGCTGGTGTTCGTCGAATTGAAGCGGTAACAGGTGCAGAGGCAATTGCTTTTGTAAGCGAGCAAGAGCAACAATTAGCTGATGTTGCAGCGCTTGTAAAAGGTGACAATGCGTCAGTGCTTGAAAAAGTAACTGCCTTGCTTGAAAAGTCGAAAGGGCTTGAAAAACAAGTTGCCCAGCTTAACGATAAACTAGCCAGTGCGGCAGGTGCATCGTTACTTGATTCAGTGGTTGAAATTAACGGGGTTAAATTGTTAGTGGCCAACGTTGAGGGCACAGAATCAAAAGCGCTTCGCGGTATGGTTGATGACCTTAAAAATAAAATTGGCTCAGGTGTTATTGCCTTAGGTGTTGCCAGCGGCGACAAAGTAAGCCTAATTGCGGGTGTAACTAAAGACTTAACTGGCAAAGTAAAAGCGGGTGAGTTAGTTAATCACATGGCAGGCCAAGTCGGTGGTAAAGGCGGCGGTCGTCCAGATATGGCGCAAGCGGGTGGTTCTGAGCCACAAAATTTAACTGCAGCACTTGATAGCGTAACAGCTTGGTTAACTGAGCGTACTTAAGCTTAAGTGGCACTTATAGTTCAAAAATTTGGCGGCACTTCGGTAGGCTCAATAGAGCGTATTGAAGCGGTCGCCGACCTTGTTGTTAAAACCAAGCAACAAGGCCACCAAGTGGTGGTGGTGCTTTCGGCAATGTCGGGAGAAACCAATCGCTTAATTAATCTTGCCAAACAAATCGACTCTCGCCCGAGTAGTCGTGAACTCGATGTATTACTGAGTACCGGTGAACAAGTCTCTATCGCTTTATTAGCGATAGCCATTATTAAACGCGGCCATTCAGCGGTAAGCTTACTAGCCGATCAAGTGAATATATTAACCGATAACATGTTCGGTAAAGCCCGTGTAGAAGAAGTTGCGGCAACGCGTTTAAAACATGAACTTGAACATAACCGTATTGCTATTATTGCCGGCTTTCAGGGGCGCGATATTGAGGGCAACGTGACCACGCTTGGCCGTGGTGGCACCGATACCTCAGCGGTTGAAATTGCTGGTGCAATAAAAGCCGATGAGTGTCAGATCTATACCGATGTTGATGGCGTATATACTACAGACCCGCGTGTGGAACCTAACGCACGACGTTTAAGTCATGTTACCTTTGCTGAAATGCTTGAGCTGGCAAGTTTAGGCGCTAAAGTATTACATATTCGCTCTGTAGAATCTGCTGGTAAACACAATGTTCCTCTGCGGGTGTTATCTAGCTTTAAACCCGATGAAGGCACGTTAATTAGTTTTGAGGAGAGCGACGTGACAAGCAATGTCGTATCGGGTATTGCATTTAATCGAGATGAGTGCTTAATTAAGGTGCATGGAATGCCGCAAGGCACCAAACATCTTGCAAAAGTTTTGAAACTTTTTGCTGATAATGGCATCGAAATAGATATGATTAATCAAATTAATCATAAAGTTGAAAAAGTCGACTATGCTTTTACTGTGCATTTAAATGATTACTTAAACGCACTTGATTTGTTAACGGCTGAGCAACAGCAATTTGACGCACATGCAATTGACGGATTGACCAATGTGGCGAAAGTGTCAGCGGTGGGTATGGGGATGAAATCTCATTCCGGGGTAGCGAGTTTATTTTTTGATTCGCTAGCACAAGAAAACATTGATGTGATGTTTGTTGCCACCTCAGAGATCAAAATTTCAGTTTTAATAGATGAAAAATACCTAGAGCTGGCTGTTCGTGCATTACATAAGACATTTTTAACAGAAAATGAATAGATTGAGAGTTTTTACTTACTTTTTAGTCTAATTTTAATTAAAATGTTTGTGCGGAATCTTATAATTTTATTGGAACATGGGAGCAAGAGAATGCTAATACTAACTCGTAGAGTAGGCGAGACCCTTATGATTGGTGACGAAGTAACCGTTACTGTTCTAGGTGTTAAAGGAAATCAAGTTCGTATCGGTGTTAACGCACCTAAAGACGTATCAGTTCATCGTGAAGAAATTTACATGCGCATACAAGCTGAAAAGTCTAACCCTAATCCGGGCAATGCTTAATCAACATAGTATAAAATGTGCTAGTTAATATAACTATGACATTTGTAAAAGCCACTCATTGAGTGGCTTTTTTGTTTATAAAATCAATCGTTTCTTCGTCGAGTATTGCCTTAGAAATGTATTGCATACCGCTTTTACTTTTTAACAATAGTCCACAATCTGTAGTAATAATTTCGTTAATGTCGTGCCAAGCTAACTGGTAATTTTTGTAATGATTGGTTGATTTTATTCCGTCTTCGTCGAAGGTGAGAGTGACTTCAGAACCAGACGCTCTGCTTAGCATTTGCCTGGTAACCCACCATGGGCGGCGATAGTAAAAGGCGATGCATTCGAGTAGGGCTAGCATCAGCAAAAATGTACCTAGGTAATGATCTCCTAAACCATAAATACCAAATAATCCCAATACAACAAGCAGTGCTAATAAAAAATATTTAGGTTGCGCGCGTTTACTATAAGGCAGCGATTGGTCGAAGCATTCATAAAAGTAAGGTTTATCGAGTTTATAGGTTGTCGTAAATACCATGCATCTATACTTAAAAGCTATTTTTTATCATTTTAGCAAGCTATGTGGTAAATGCGCAGCTTAAAAAGAATTAATAGTTCAGAGTTTATAATTAATGGGTAGCAACTTGGCGACTAGTATTAAACACAAAAAAAGCGACCAAATGGTCGCTCTTTAAAAAGGGGCTGAATTAGCAATTTGTTTCTTCAGCGTTGACACCTTCTTTTACTTCTTCACAGGCATCTTCTACTTTATTTTGAACATCTGTCACGGCTTCGTCGATGCGTTCACCGGCTTCTTCTGCATGATTGTCTTCACAACCCATAATAAATGCACTTGCGAATAGGCCAATAGCTGCTGCTTTAAGTGTTGATGATTTCATAATGTAATTCCTTGTATATAAATTTAAAAAAGTTCGTTGTTTCTTATCTACCTGGGGCTTTTACCACGTAAAGCGCCAGAGACAAGTGAAATAACCAGTAAAACTAAAAAGATAAAAAATATGATCTTAGCAATTCCTGCTGCGGCTCCTGCAATACCACCAAATCCTAAAACGGCTGCGATTAGTGCGATCACCAAAAATGTAATTGTCCAGCGTAACATTGTCATCTCCTTGATTTATCTAAGTGTTAAAGTGTTGTTTTTATATAAGCGAGTAATATGCCAGTATTTTATTTTGTTTTAAATCAACGGTTTAACTTATCTTTTTCAGTTTGGTTTTATATTAGGTTGGTAATTTTTACGGTTTTATCTGTAACTTATTCACAGTGGTGTCTGATGAGATAATAAATAGTTTTTACAGTCGTTATTTTGGTAAGACCAATTAACATTTGCTTTGGCAGTTTTTAGTGGATTAGCTCATTAGGTATATTTTTATGTGTTTTTACAGAATATTAGGGTTTTTATATATTCTTTGTTTATAACGAACATTTTTACCATCTATATATATAGGTTAAATAAGCTATTTTAGGTGGTGTTAACCTTATTGGTGATATGTTACTTTTAGATTAATTGGTTTTACCAATTTACAATGTGTAGACAAAAGAATAGTTTTTGTTACTATTGGTGAATATTTATTTAAATAAACTGACTTTTTATGTATTCAGTTTTGAACAGGGGAGAATTATGGATATAGGGGCTTTGCTCACAACTGCAGGCAATTTAATGCTAACCGGTATGGTGGGGGTGTTTGTATTTCTTTCTTTATTGATTGGTGCAGTGACAGTTATGTCTAAGCTGGCTAGCAAATTTTCTCAGCCAGAACTTGAAGTATCACAGAGAACACCATCTTTTAAATCTCAAGGTGTGCCAAATGAGCACATCGCTGCAATTAGTGCTGCCATTGCTCAGTACAAAACAAATAATAATTAGAGGAGCATACCAATGGCTAAATTAAAAATAACAGAGCTCGTACTTCGAGACGCACATCAGTCGCTTTTAGCTACCCGCATGCGATTAGACGACATGTTACCTATTGCAAAAAAAATTGATGACGCAGGTTATTGGTCTATAGAGTCTTGGGGTGGGGCTACCTTTGACTCATGTATTCGTTATTTAGGCGAAGATCCTTGGGAACGTATTCGTGCGCTTAAAAAGGCGATGCCAAATACACCCCAGCAAATGTTACTTCGCGGTCAAAACTTATTGGGGTATCGCCATTATGCTGATGACGTTGTTGAAAAGTTTGTTGAGCGCGCACACAAAAATGGCGTAGACGTATTTCGTATTTTTGATGCCATGAATGATGTACGTAACTTAGAAACTGCCATAAAAGCGGCGGTTAAAGTAGGTGCGCATGCCCAAGGTACGATTTCTTACACGGTAAGCCCAGTACACACATTGGATATGTGGCTAACACTTGCTAAGCAGCTTGAAGAATTAGGTTGCCATTCAATTTGTATTAAAGATATGGCGGGATTGCTTAAGCCTTACGATGCAGAAAAACTGATTAAAGGCTTAAAAGAAACGGTTTCAATTCCTATTGCCATGCAATGTCATGCAACAACGGGTTTAAGTACCGCAACGTATCAAAAAGCGATTGATGCCGGTATTGATATGCTCGATACGGCTGTATCGTCTATGAGTATGACTTATGGTCATTCAGCAACTGAAACAATTGCTGCAATCGTGGAAGGTACTGAGCGTGATACTGGGCTTGATTTAAACCACCTTGAAGAAATTGCAGCTTACTTTAGAGACGTACGTAAAAAGTACGCTGCGTTTGAAGGCAGTTTAAAAGGTGTTGATGGCCGAATTTTATTAGCCCAAGTGCCAGGTGGTATGTTAACTAACATGGAAAATCAGCTTAAAGAGCAAGGCGCTGCTGATAAACTAAACGAAGTATTACTTGAAATTCCACGAGTACGTGAAGATTTAGGCTTTATTCCACTCGTTACACCTACCTCACAAATTGTTGGTACTCAAGCGGTATTAAATGTACTCACTGGTGAGCGTTATAAAACCATTACCAAAGAAACTGCTGGCGTATTAAAAGGTGAGTATGGTTCAACACCTGCACCAATGAATAAAGAGCTTCAAGAGCGTGTACTTGATGGCAGCGAAGCAATTACCTGTCGCCCTGCAGATGTGATCAAACCTGAACTTGAAACGCTTGAGGCTGAATTAAGTAAACTTGCGCAAGAGCAAGGCTTAACGCTTGCTGATGAGCAAATTGATGATGTGCTCACGTATGCCTTATTCCCACAAATTGGTTTGAAGTTTATTAAAAACCGCAATAACCCTGACGCATTTGAACCTGTTCCTAGCGCTGATGATAGCTCCAATAAAGCACCTGAAAAATCAGCGGCAAACAATAAAGGCGTTAAGGCTGAGCAATACAGCGTTAAAGTAGATGGCAAAGTATACGATGTCGTGGTTGCTCAAGGCGGTGAGCTTAAAGAGGTGACGCTAAAAGACTCTGAGCATATTCCACAGTCGGCATCAGTTGCTTCAGGTGAAACTCTTAATGCGCCACTTGCCGGTAATATCTTTAAAATTAAAGTAAAGCCAGGTCAGGTAGTAAATGAAGGTGATGTGGTGATTATTATGGAAGCCATGAAAATGGAAACCGAAGTACGCGCCATGCATACCGGTACAATTGCAGACGTGCTTGTCTCTGAAGGTGATTCAGTGTCAACCGGCGATGCAATGATTGCATTAGCTTAAGGAGTAATTAGAGGATGGATGGTATTTTAAACCTCTGGCATGCCACAGGCATTGCTAACTTTACATTTCCTGGGCTGATCATGATTGCCGTTGGTTGTTTGTTATTATTTTTAGCTATAGTTAAAAACTTTGAGCCGCTACTATTACTGCCCATTGGTTTTGGGGCTATTTTAACTAATATTCCTGTGGCGGGCTTATCTGACCCTGGTGGCTTACTTTATTATGTTTACTATGTAGGTATTGATACCGGAATTTTTCCGTTATTAATATTTATGGGAGTGGGCGCGCTCACTGACTTTAGTGCCTTAATTGCAAATCCGCGTATGTTGTTATTAGGTGCTGCGGCGCAGTTTGGTATTTTTGCTACCTTATTTGGGGCTATTTTACTTAACTTTATTCCAGGGTTTGAGTTTAGTTTACAAGATGCGTCAGCAATTGCCATTATTGGTGGCGCTGATGGGCCAACCGCTATCTTTTTAGCGTCAAAGCTGGCACCTGATTTATTAGGTGCTATAGCAGTGGCTGCGTACTCGTACATGGCGTTGGTTCCTATTATTCAGCCGCCTATCATGCGTGCGTTTACAACGCCTGAAGAACGTAAAATTCAAATGCCAGAACTGCGTAAAGTATCAAAAAAGGAAAAAATTATTTTTCCGCTGATGGTACTCACTTTAACTGCGCTCTTTTTACCAGCCGCCATTCCACTGGTTGGTATGTTTTGTTTAGGTAACTTAATGCGTGAGTCGGGTGTGGTCGATAGGCTAAGTAACAGTGCTCAAAACGAAATTATTAATATAACCACCATATTTCTAGGACTAGCGGTAGGCTCTAAGCTTGCTGCCGAGCAGTTCTTAACAGTGGAAACCATTGGTATTTTAGTGCTGGGCGCAATGGCGTTTGCTATTGGTACGGCCTCAGGTGTATTTATGGCAAAAGGCTTAAATAAAATTTCAAAAACCCCAATTAATCCATTAATTGGTGCAGCGGGTGTATCGGCTGTTCCTATGGCGGCTCGTGTAGTTAATAAAGTCGGTCTTGAAAATAACCCGCACAACTTTTTACTGATGCATGCCATGGGGCCTAATGTAGCTGGCGTACTGGGAAGTGCTGTTGCTGCAGGTATTTTATTAGCACTTGTTGGCTAGTAATATTTAATCCAACCATTAGCGCAGTTTACTGCGCTTTTTTTTGCCTAAAATTTAATGTTTTAGATTAAGCGGTTTCTTGTATAGGGTTTTTTGTTTAAAGTAATCACTCTTCATTTTTTAAAAGGGCTGTCAAATGTTACACACTCCGCTGGCAAAATATTTACCCAAGGTTAGTAAGCTTGTATTTGGTTGTATGGGTTTAGGAGGTGCTTGGAATAAAGACGCCATCAACAGTGGGCACTTAAAGCAAGCTCATTCATGCATAGACGCAGCATTTGAAAGCGGGATTAACTTTTTTGATCACGCTGATATTTATACCTTAGGCAAAGCTGAGCACGTTTTTGGTAAAGCGTTGGCTGAGCGTCCTGAGCTCAGAGAACAAATGTATATTCAGTCTAAGTGTGGTATTCGCTTTGCTGATGAGAAAAACCCGCAGCGTTATGATTTTTCTGCTGATTGGATTGAGCGTTCTGTTGAGGGCTCACTTAAACGATTAAATACCGACTACTTAGATGTGCTTATGTTGCATCGCCCCGATCCATTAATGGAGGTGGAGGAAGTTGCGCAAATATTTAGCTGTTTAAAAGAAAGTGGCAAAGTGCGTCATTTTGCAGTTTCTAATATGTCTCAACATCAAATAAGGTTTTTGCAGCGCGCTTTAGATATGCCAATTGTGGCAAATCAAATAGAGGCCAGTTTACAAAAACATCAGTGGGTTGATGAGGGCATTTATGTAGGTAATGCCGATGGTAAAGATATTAACTTTACCCCAGGGTGTGTTGAGTATTGTCGTGAGCATGACATTCAAATTCAGAGTTGGGGCAGTTTGTGCCAAGGTTTATACTCAGGCGGTGACCTATCAAAAGCGTCACAAGCGGATGTAAACACGAGTATTTTAGTTAGTAAGCTTGCCGTTTTATATGGCACAAGTGCAGAAGCTATTGTATTGGCATGGCTACTTCGCCATCCTGCATCGATTCAGCCAATTATAGGCACAACTAATGTAGATCGTATTAAGGCATCGAGTGATGCAATTAATATTAACTTAAGTCGAGAGCATTGGTATGAGTTATATATTAGCGCGAAAGGCTGCGCTTTGCCGTAAGTTAATACCCGTTTCAATATTATTTAAACGAATTGGTATAATACAAAGGTGTTGATATGAATATATTTGTCATTTTAATTAGCTTAGTGATTGCTTTGGTGATCATTATTCCTTTGCTAGAAAAGTACCAAAGTAAAATGGGGCTAGAGGGTGCTACCAAATACAGCAAGTATATTTGGCCATTAGTCATGATATCTTTGGTTGTGCAGCTAATTTATGTACTTGTAAATTAAGATTGAAACTTAAATATCACACACAAAAAAGCCTTTGCGGGTAACCCCAACAAAGGCTTTTTTATTTAATCAGTGAAGTGGTTATCTAAGTGCTAGTTGTAGCTCACGATTACGCTCTAGTTGCGCGATAAAGTTATCAGCAATAGGCTTAAATTTAGCAAGCTCTGAACGAGGTAATGGTTCAGACTTAGGTAGTTTTACGGTTTTAGGGTTACGGTGAACGCCGTTAACCAAAAACTCATAATGTAAATGCGCACCGGTTACACGACCAGTTGAGCCAACAGTACCTATTTTTTCTCCCTGTTTTACCTTTTGCCCTGTTCTGACTAAGCGCTTGTTAAGGTGTAAGTACTTAGTAACATATTGAGTACCATGGCTAATAAATACGTAATTACCATTATATTTGCTATAGCCTGCTTTAATTACTTTACCATTACCCGATGATACAACTGGCGTGCCTGTGCGTGCAGCGTAATCAATGCCGCGATGTGCTTTCACTTGTCCTGTAACAGGGTGTAGGCGGCGAGGGTTAAAGCTTGAACTAATATATTTGAAATTAACAGGCGCACGCAAAAAGGCTTTTTTCATACTACGGCCTTCAGGGGTGTAAAAGTTACCGTCTGTGTGACGAATAGCGGTGTAACGCTCACCTTGGTTTATAAATTCAGCGGCAATAATTTTACCGGTGCCAATAAACTCACCGTCAACAAAATGAGACTCATAAATTAAGCCAAATTCATCACCCTTGCGAATGTCGTTAGCAAAATCGACGTCCCAACCAAATATATCGGCAAAGTTCATGATTTGGCGTTCACTTAAACCTGCTGCAATTGCAGAGGTCCAAAAGCTACTTGAAATTTCCCCACCGGCTGTTTTGCTCAGTGTTTCTATTTCTTTGCTGTCAATTGAGGTGTCGTATTGGCCTTCGTCATTAAGTGTGACGAATAGCGTATCCGTTTTAGAAATAACGTAGCGTAATTGAGCTAATGAACCGTCTTCGGCGGTAGCAAAGCTTAACGTTTCACCTGGGTGAATTTTAGTTAGCTTACGTGTTTCAGCGTTGGTGTTTACAAGTTTATGCAGCGTTTGCGCAGAAAAACCGGCACGCTTAAAAATAATCGCTAAGTTGTCACCATTTTTAACTTGGTGATCGACAAAATCATATTCTGGAAGTTTTTGTGCTGCCTGCTCTGAATTAAGGTCAGTGAGTTTTTCGTTCTCACCTACTTTAATTTGTAATTCATAGCGCTTACCAATTTCTAGTGTGTTTTCACTATTGTCTTTGGATGCAGTGGCTTTTTCAGAAGGAAGAAAGGCTAAGGCAACAATAGCAGAAACCAAACCTAGAATAAGCATTTTGTGTTTTTTGGGGAGCGTGTTAACCACGTGAACCATAACGTGCCTTTTTCTGCTGTCAAGATAATAAATAGGTTATATTGCAGGATATAACGAATAATCTGTGAATACTAGTATTTTGTAGATTTAAACTCGAGTTAAATTAGGCTAAAATCATAGGGTATTCAGGCTGTTTGTGTTTAAAGTTGAACTGTTACACTATTTTATATTCTTGGATACTTTGCTTTTTCATCATAATGTTAAATTAGCTTATAAAACGGTTTAATTACGAGAAGTGATTAATTTGTAAACTGTTTTTAGTTTGTGATAAACACTTTTGGCGTATTATTAATCGCTCGTTTATATCCCCTTTTAGAACGTACACCCTGCATTTTAGTTGGTGCTGCGATTAGTTAAAAAAGTTGTTCTAATTAGGTGGAAATTTGTTATGTTAGCTAAATAGTTTTATTTGCTTTGTGATAACGCGCTAGCAATAAACCGTGAGCATATTACACCCCCTTCGTTGTCAGAATTTTTTGGAGTAACACACAGTGGATTTACAAACCGCTCTAGCAGAGATAAAACGCGGTGCAGAAGAGATATTAATTGAAGATGAGTTGGTTGAAAAATTAAAGTCGGGGAAAAAGCTAAAAATTAAAGCTGGTTTTGATCCTACGGCTCCAGATTTACACCTAGGTCACACTGTACTCATTAATAAAATGAAAACCTTTCAAGATTTAGGTCATGAGGTTATTTTTTTAATTGGTGATTTTACCGGTATGATTGGCGATCCAACGGGCAAAAATGTGACCCGTAAACCACTTACACGTGATGACGTGCTTGCCAACGCCGAAACCTATAAAGAGCAGGTGTTCAAAATTTTAGACCCGGCTAAAACAACCGTCGCTTTTAACTCTACATGGATGGAGAAATTAGGCGCTGCGGGGATGATAAAATTAGCCGCGCGTCAAACTGTGGCGCGTATGCTTGAGCGTGATGATTTTAAAAAGCGCTATGCTGGCGGTCAATCGATTGCGATTCATGAGTTTTTGTATCCACTGGTGCAAGGCTGGGATTCAGTCGCATTAGAGTCAGATGTTGAGCTAGGCGGCACCGATCAGCGTTTTAACCTATTAATGGGTCGTGAGCTGCAAAAAGATGAAGGTCAAAAACCACAAACAGTATTAATGATGCCTTTACTTGAGGGAACTGACGGCGTTCAGAAAATGTCGAAGTCACTCGGTAATTATATTGGTATTACTGATACGCCTTCAGATATGTTCGGTAAAATCATGTCAATTAGTGACGTACTTATGTGGCGTTACTACGATTTGTTAAGTAGCCTTTCTATCGAGCAAATTGCAGCGCAAAAACAGCGTGTAGAGCAGGGTACTAACCCGCGCGATATTAAAATTGAATTAGCTAAAGAGCTAATTGCGCGTTTTCACAGTGAAGCTGATGCGCAAGCTGCTCATGATGACTTCATCCAGCGTTTTCAGAAAAAAGCCTTGCCAGATGAAATCCCTGAGCTGACAGTTAATATTGATGAAGAGTCAATTTTAATCGCTAACTTACTTAAAGAAGCGGGCTTAGTGGCGAGTACCTCAGAAGCCATGAGGATGATCAAACAAGGTGCTGTAAAGCTAAACGGCGAAGACAAAATTACAGATACCAAATTGGAAATTGTAAAAGGCACAACGGCTATTTACCAAGTAGGTAAACGCAAATTTGCAAATATCACCGTAGCTTAAAACTGCGGACATTATAAAAACCAGCTACGGCTGGTTTTTTTATGCGAACTTAAAAACGAGAACAGCCTTAATAATTTCAACGCTAATAATAATCAGAAGCCAAAAAAAGCGAGTTTGGTTAAGTGTATTGAGTAGTTGTGGTATGTCATCGGCGTTGGGAAGACGCTCTACACCGACACGCATTTTATTAAAACGCTGTGTATTATAAATAGCAGGCCCACCAAGTTGTACCCCCAAAGATGCAGAGCACACACTAAGTAACCAGCCTGTATTGGTTTGATAGAAGTGTCGGCCATAATGCTTAATATAATGCATGCTTTTTTTACTGGCCTTTAGTGAGGCAATTGTCAGCGCGAGTAAACGTATGGGAATGTACTCAACAATAAAAAGAACCAGTTTAAGCGGCATCAAAAAAGAGCTGTTTGGGGCTATATCACTTCGCCACGCCTGTTGAATTAAAGTGATTAAACGATAGGCGAGAGCGGCGACGGGGCCCAATACTAAAAATATGAAAATTACCACAAAGTAATGACGCGCCGTTCTAAGTATGACACTTTCCATAATGGCTTTAATGATCCCGGGGCTTGAAAGTGCATTAACTTCACGGGCTACTAGTGGCTTTAATAATTCGCGTGCTGTCGATTTTTGATTTTTTTTGACTAGCCTAGCTATGCGTATCGCTTTTTTATTCAGGCTACTGTTTTCTAGGCATAAATATAAAATAAGACCTGATAACAGCTCGGGGTAAAAGGCAAGCTGAAGCAGTAAAACTACAATAATAAGCACAGTACTAAGTATAAGCGTACTTGCCATTGAGGCTGCTAAATAATGATATTGCTTGGTGTCTGTTTTTTTATAAATACGCTGGCTTATAGCGCTAAAAATAGCAGAGAGTATGTGGTTAGGGTGATACCAACTTACTAAAGGTAAAAAGCGCTCAGCAAGGAGCGCACAAATAAATACAATAAAGTCCAAATGATTTTGAACAATATTATTGAGCATTTACAGCGTAACCGCCGTTAATTTCTCAAGTAAAGCTACGACCATTTTTGATGAATTTATAGAGGCTGTTTCTAAGTATTCTTCAAATGATTGCGGCGACTCTTTGCCTGCAATATCAGACATTGAGCGAATAACAACAAATGGTGTATTAAGTGCAAAACACGTTTGCGCAATTGATGCACCTTCCATCTCTACTGCTAGCATTGTAGGGAAGTCACTGCGTGCTTTTTCAATACGAACAGGGTCGCACATAAACGAGTCGCCAGTGCAAATTAAACCAACAAGGGTTTTTACTTCACTAATTTGTGCAATTGTTTGCTCGGCTGCTTCTACAAGTTTAGGGTGAGCAGTAAAACCTGCTGGCATTTGTGGTACTTGGCCAATTTCGTAACCAAACGCTGTTACATCAACATCGTGATGACGTACTTCAGATGAAATTACTACATCGCCAACGTTTAGTGATGGGTCGAATCCACCGGCAGAGCCAGTGTTAATAACACAATCTGGATTGAAGTTATCGATAAGTAATGTGGTTGCGATTGTCGAAGCGACTTTACCTATACCTGATTGCACTAAAGTGACGGTATTGCCTGCAAGCTCGCCTGTGTAAAAAGTAAAACCAGCCTTGGTTAAAACTTGTGGATTTTGCATCGCCTCGCGCAAAATTTTAACTTCTGGCTCCATTGCGCCAATAATACCAACATTCATAGTGTTAAATTCCTGAGTTTGAATACGGTGATTATACTGCAAAAAATAACGTGGGGTAAAACAAACAAAAATGCGAGCTTAAAAAGCCCGCACTTTATAAACTTATTGATTATATTTCAGCAAGGGCTGTTGATTGTGCCTTTGCTTGAGAAGGAGACAATACCGCAGGTTTATGAACTCTAGCACGCGTAGGTCGTGATGGTTTAGATGCCGCTGGCTTACCTAATTTAAACATAATTGCATCGCGTACTTCGCTTGGGCGGTAGCCTGCCTTCACTTTCATACGAATATGTGGAATACCTGCGGCTTCCAATGCGCCATTAACAAACCAGTCGCGCTGTGCTTTGTGGCCATCTTTATTGGCGTTATTAACTAAGTCAACCGCAGCCACTATGGTCATTTTTTCTTTATCTACTAAAACAAAGTCGAGCTGCTTATTTTTTGCTTTAGCCATTGCCGCACGTTTAGATTTAACAGACAGGCCTTGTTTACAGTCAATCACATCGATTAGTTTAACGCGACTAACAATTTTATATTGATCGCCAACAGCGCGCTCTAATAAATTCAGAAACGCCCCTTCTACTTGGGTAAATACACTTTGCTTACGAGTAAAAGGATAAGGGTTTCCGCCGTCATCATTAAATTTTGACGCAACGACAGATGCCCCAATAACTAGCACTAATATTAATAATAAAGCGAATTCCATACGGTAACTCCATAACAACAAATTGACACTGCTTTTCTAAAGCAATTTATGTGCCCAAATAGTTGTTATGGTTGTTTTATTAACGAATGGGGATGAGCACTATTATGCTTTATAGCCGCCTTCAATACCTTTTACGGCAATCGCAACTGCATCATGAGCATGTAAAGACTCATAATGGTTAATTTGCAGGAAGTAATCGCTAAACTCTTTTGACTCTAACGTCGTTTTAATTTTTCGTGCTGCGTCTTCACAAAACATTAAATTTTGACCGTTTAAGCGAGCAAACTCTTGTTCGTCTTCACGTTTTACCGCAGCTTGTACTGGTGTTTTTAGCTCATCTTCTAGTAAGTTTATTAAGTTAACCACATCAAACTGTTTAATGTTATTTGCTAATTTAACTTTAACATTAGCAATTGAACGCTGTGAATGCGGGGTTGCTACAATGCCTTGAGTTGTTCCAAGCCACTCTAAAACTTCTGATTGAGTGAGTGTTTCTTGAGAAAACTTTTCGCTGAATGCGTTTTGAATTAATTGGCGAGCCAGTGCTGCAGAGCAGGGGCAAGTTGATGAATAAGTCACATCAACGCTGAGCTCAAAACTAATAACGCCTTGATTTATAGTGCTGGTAAGTACAATGGGATAGCTTTTCCAACCTGCTTTACCACTAAGTAATGACTTACGGCGTAGCGGCAATTCAAATTTAAATTCAATGTGTGCTTTATCACTTAAGCCTTCATGACTGGTGATAAAGGTATCTAAGGCTTGTGCTAAGGTTTGTGGATTGACCTGTTGCTCAGTTGAGAGGTGATCCAACGCTAAAAATAGTCGCGACATATGAATGCCTTTAGCATCTTCTTTGTGTAAATTAACAAAGGCGCGTGCTTTTGCATTAACGGTAACTGGAGCTAAATCAAGAGATTCAAAAATAAAAGGCAGCTCTATATCGCCCATACCTACCCAGTCTAATTTACCTGTTTGTAATGCGGCAGCCGTGTTAGCAATATCTGGCATAGTTTTTTGCATGATACGTTACTCGTTATTTGCAATATTTAAAACGCCGCATTTTACACTAAATAAAGATTTGCTGAAATGCAGCAAATAACACCAAACATGAAATTTTATTGTTTTTGTCGCACAACATGAAAATAGCTGATAGAAAATGCTAAAATTAGCCTTTAACCTTGAAAGGTCAACAGACCCTAAGCATTTAGCTAAGAGAAAAACTGATATATGACTGATTCTTCTTTGAACCCGTGGGTTCGAGTTCTTTCCAGTTCAATAACTCGTTTTGGTGAGTTTAAAACTGCAGCTATTTGCTATGCATTATTACTGACAATATCGCTGGTTTTATCAAGTATGTTTTATTACGTTGCCATAGGCGAAGTAAACTTGGTTGATATACTCGCCGTGGTATTTTTTACCTCGGTTGTTTCTCCTTTAGTTATCAGCATATTATTAAACTCTATTCGGCAACTTGATGCCTCTTATGCTTATTTAGATAGTGCCACAAAACAAGAGAAGCTTTTAAATCAAACCCTCAAAGACAATATTAACCGCTTAAATATTGAAATTGACGAACGTAAAATGGCTTTTCATGCCAAACACCGAGCAATAGAAGAGCTTAGGCGTGAAATTGCAGAGCGTAAAAAAACACAACAAGAACTCGCACAGCAAGGCATGTTACTGCGCTCAATAGTAGACTCCTCGCCGGATTTATTTTATTACCGCGATAACAACGGGGTATTTGCCGGTTGTAATAAAATGTTTGAAGAGGTAATGGGCAAAACCAGTGGTGAACTTATTGGTAAAGCCGCAGAAGAAATATTCCCAAGCCACTTTTTATCAGAAGTACTCAGAACCGATGAGCAAGTTGAGCGCACTCACCAAGGTTTAACTATAGATGTGGAGTACTCAGTAAACGGTGAAATTAGGTGGTTTGAACTCAGAAAACTCCCCTTTATAAATGAGCAGGGCGATTACATTGGTCTACTAGCCTTTGGCCGTGATATTACCAGTCGTAAAGAAGCTGCGCAGGCACTGGAAACAGCTTACAAAGATAAAGGGAAATTTATTGCCACATTAAGCCATGAGTTACGCACACCGCTTAATGGTATTGTGGGCTTAACGCGCATGCTACTGGATACCGAATTAAACAAACAGCAACGCAGTTGGTGTAATACCGTGTTTTCAAGCGCCGAAACGCTAGGTAACATATTTAACGATATTATAGATTTAGATAAAATTGACCGTGAGCAGTTAGATATTGCCGCCAACGAAATTAATGTTTCGGACTTTATCAACGATGTAGTTAACTTTGCAGGCCTTATTGCTGAGCAAAAAGAGCTTTCGTTTGAAGTGAAGCGTTCTGGCATGCTTGACATATATGCTTTGCTTGACCCGACTCGTTTACGCCAAGTGGTGTGGAACTTAATTAATAACGCCGTTAAGTTTACTCAACAAGGGAGCGTAATCTTAGATTGTGCCAGAGAAAACCGTGAAGATGGCCCTTGGCTTATTATTAAAATACTCGATACCGGTGAAGGTATTCCACAAGAGCAACTAACACGCATTTTTGACATGTACTATAAAGCGCCAGATCTTAAAGGCACCAATGCCATAGGTTCAGGTATTGGCTTAGCTGTCACCAAAGCGTTAGTAAGCGCAATGAAAGGCACAATAACGGTTAATAGTACCCCAGGAGAGGGCAGTTGCTTTACGGTACAAATTCCGCTGAATTTATGTAGTGCTCCTACCGAACATAGTTATGTTGGCCGTAGCTTATATATTTTATTAGTGGAGGATGTGCCACTTAATGCTGAAATTGCCACTAACCTACTAGAGCAACGTGGACACGAAGTGCTGTGGGCTGAAACGGGTGAAGATGCTTTATCGTTTGTCGAAACTGAAGATGACTTAGATTTAGTATTACTTGATATGCAGTTGCCTGATATTAATGGTGACGAAGTGGCAAGACAAATTCGTGCTCAAAGTCATTTTGATCAGCTACCAATAGTGGCATTAACGGCCAATGTACGCAGTGCTGAAGAAGAGCTTGAGGGTATATCTATTCAAGGCGCACTAGCTAAACCAATAAACACAAGCAAGTTAGATAATATGCTCGCTGAACTCTTTGGCATTAAGCAAGCGCAAACCGAGGCTCCTCAACGAGTGGTCAATCAAGCGTTATTAAATCAAATTAATACTGACTTGTTGGATATTGAAACCATTGAAGACTTTGTAAATTCGATGGGCGTTGAAGTATTTAAACGCAGTAGCCAGTTGTTCGCAAAGCTAAATCCGCAGTACCAACAAGAGCTATTAGCTTCGTTAAACGCTGCTGATAGAGAAGAGTACAAATCGGTTGCGCACAAATTAAAAGGTGCCGCTGGTTCGGTGGGTCTTAATGATGTTCAGTTGCATGCAAAGCAAATGGAGCATGGGGCGCTGGAGCAAAGTGATGAAGTGTTAGCTGTGTGGCTTGAGGAGTTAACAGATAAAATAAATGAAGGACAACAGGCCCTTCATTTATTTTTACAGCAATTAGAGTAATAACTAATTAGCTGTCGATTTTACCAATGAAACGGTAACCTTCACCATGGATGGTGCTGATTAACTCAGATGTTGAGTTGTCGCTTTCAAAGTGTTTGCGGATACGACGAATTGTTACGTCAACCGTACGGTCGTTAGCGCGGAGCTCTCGGCCAGTCATGTGTTTAATTAGTTGCTCACGGCTAAATATACGACCCGGAGAGTCAAGCATTAAACGCAGTGCTCTGTATTCGCCTTTAGGTAGACGTTTCGCGTCTCCGTTTGGAGAAGTAAGGCAACGACTGTTTTCGTCAAGTTCCCAACCGTTAAAGGTGATCACGCCATTTGTTTCAATAGCAGACTCTTCACCACCTAATGCAGTACGCGTAATTAAGTTACGAGCACGAATAGTTAATTCACGCGGGTTGAAAGGCTTAGTAATATAGTCATCAGCACCAATTTCAAGACCTAAAATACGGTCTACATCGTTGTCACGGCCTGTTAAGAAAATAAGACCAACTTTGCGTTTTTGGCGTAATTCGCGAGCTAAAATAAGCCCGTTTTTACCTGGCAGGTTGATGTCCATAACTACAAGATTGACGTCATCGTTATTTGTAAGCTTATCATGCATATCATCGCCATCAATGGCTTCAATAACTTTGTAACCTTCGGCTTCAAATAAACTAACGAGGTTTAGTCTAGTTACGTCTTCATCCTCTACGATCAGAATGACTGGCGTTTGCATTTTTAATTAACCTTTTTGGAGTGTGTTTTATTTTAAAATCGGTGTGATCATCAAAACCGACTACTAGAATTATAGGATTATATCTAAATGTTAACAAGTAAAAACAAATTAGATAAAAACAGCTGCGCGCCCAAACCTACTTTGACGTATTATTAAAAACCGCGGCTTAATTGATACTTAACGTTGGATGTATAATTTGAATTATAAAGTCGAAGCCATTTCCCTTTAATAATTGATACATCCATCAACCACCTAAAGATACTTAAAATAATCAGACTAATTCAAAACGGAATTATATCACTTTACAATTTTTCATCAATGTATGTGATATGTTAAACACAATTAAGTTCATTAATTGTGTGAAAATACAGCATTAATGGTACAACTGTTCAATGAGTGCTGTCTTAGTATGGTCATAAAGTCGTAATTCAAGAGCAGGCAACGGATTTATTTCACTTTTTAAAATAGCGTAATAATAAATCGTGCTCCTGATTGATACTCAGTATCTAACACAATCTCTCCAGCCAAAGCCTGGGTCACTAAGTTGTAAACTAAATGCATGCCTAATCCACTGGCTCCTTGACCGCGTTTTGAAGTAACAAAGGGGTCAAAAATTTTCGCTCTTATGTTGCTCTCTACACCTAGGCCGTTGTCGGTGTAGGTAATTTGTGTTTTTGTGTTTGTTGCCACAATATCAATTTGCACTACATTGTCACCGCCAGCTACAAATCCGTGTAGTAGGGAGTTTAAAATTAGTTGATGGAAAACTTGCTGCAGTGGCCCTTTTTTACTTTCAACGGTTAAATCTGCTGGACAATTTATAAGAACTTTAGGATTTTTTATTCTTAACTCTTGCCCCATAGACAATAATGTATCGTTTATGAGCTGCTGTAAGTGAACTGTGCTAGTGATTTCATCATCTTTAATCACGGCCACTTTTTTAAAGTTAGAAATAAGCTCTGCGACACGGTTTAAACTACTGTAGATGAGGTCTAAGTTTTCAATGCCATCGTTAGTAAATTGCTCAAATTGACTGGCAGTCAATGACTTATTTTGAAAGTTAATTTGTAGCTCCGCGAGTTTATCCCTTAGTAAAGTAGAACCGGTGATCCCAAGCCCTATAGGGGTATTTACCTCATGAGCTACACCTGCCACCATTTGCCCTAATGAAGCCATTTTTTTGTTTTCGACAATTTGAGTTTGGTATTGGTGCATCTTTTCAAGTGTAGATAGTAACTCTTTATTTGCTTCTCTGAGCGCGATGGTTCGTTGGCTTACTTTTTCTTCAAGATTTGAGTTTAGTAGCTTAATTTCTTTTTTATCTTCTTCGTGGCGCTCTATTTGTCTTTGTGTTCGCGCCAGCATTACATTTAAGCTGTTAGAAAGCCGGGTTATTTCAGTTAAGTTTGTTAAAGGCGCCCGGGCGTAGTAGTTATGATTTTTAGCTATGTTTTGCAGTAACAAGCTTAAGTTTTCTATTGGGCTGGCTATCCTTTTTTGTAGCCTTAAAATAATCAAAGAGATGAAGATAAGTATTAAAGCGATAATGGCAATATCAATTATAATTTTTTTAGTGATAAGCTTATTTAAGTTATCCAAGCTGCCCCTAATATACACATAACCCAGTAACTGATCATTATTGAGTATTGGAGTAATGTACTCAATAAACTCATCACCTACTTGGGGTTCTATAAAGTCGTTAATACTGTCTGTTTTGATTGGAACAGGTGGCGATTTTCGGGCATTAAAACTGGTAAAAAATACTGGTTTATTTGTTTGCTCATCTAGCGCATAAATATGTAAGTTTGTAACCGATGATACTTGTTGAAGAAGCTTTAACCGCCTTTCTTCTGCAGGTCTATTTTTATTTAGTAATGACGGCATTGCATCAAAGGCAATGATCTCTGACACCAGCACAAGTTTACTAATGAGCTGCTTTTTTTGCTCTTGTGTACTTAAGTAAGTAGAAATAGAAAGAGATAATAGCAAACAGATGGCTGTTATAAGCATGATGGTTTTAAACAATATGCTACGAATGCTATTTTGCTCTACAGTTTTAGGCATTGCGAGAGGGTCATCCGTGTCAATTGTGAGTGTAATAAATACTAGTTTAGCAAAAACAGGAAAAAGTGAAGAAAAAAGATTAGCTTAATTACACTATTTATTCTTAGTTAATCTACGTAATAAAGTAAATATGCGGCTAATATACCGCATATTTATGTTTTGATAGGGGATTAATAATAAGTTTTAGCTACTGTATACAGCAAACTTATTATTCTTAAACACCGTTTGATAACTATCAAATTGGGCTTCTAAAATAGGTGGATATTTTAAAAAGCTATTAGCAACAATAGTGAGCTTACCTGTTTTAGTTAGGTGCTGTTTGGCATTATTTAAAAACGATTCGGCCACTGTGTAGTCGGTCGCAATACCGGTATGAAATGGTGGGTTACTAATAATTAAATCAAACTTACCTGCAATGCTGTTTAAACCATCGCTCAGTACGGCTTCACCATTAACGTTATTAAGTTTAAGCGTTTGTGTTGTTGCATAGGCAGCCAGTGCGCTTACATCACTACATGTAAATGTAAGAGCCGGATTTTTTAGCCCTAAAAACGTAGCAATAAGCCCCGCGCCACAACCAAAATCAAGAACGTTACCGTGTTTTATATTTGGTGCATTTTCTAATAGCATTTTAGTGCCTGCATCAAGGCCGCCATGGTTAAACACGCCAGGAATACTTACAGCAGTAAATTCAATATCACTTACGTTGACCACAAACTCTTTGTGGTAAGTACTAATATCAAATGTTGAATTCAGGGTTATTTCTGAAAATGAATATAAAACGCAGTGTTTTGCAGAGTCAATTTTATTACTGAACGCCGTTTTATTGGCGAGTTGCTTTTCAATTGATTTTACACCGCTTTTGTTTTCGCCAACGACTAGCAGCTCAGCTTCTTTGCTTATCACTGCGCGTATGTTGTCTAATGCCATTAATAGCTCGGGCTTAGACTTGGGGTAATAAAGAATTACTAAATCATATTCACCGGCGCTAATCGTGTGATTAACTTCTACATTTATACCCGATATGTTTTTAGCAAATTCACCATTTGCATGGTTATAGCTAAAAGCCGTTATTTTACTTTGTGGGTTGAGCGTTTTTAGCTCATTTAAAAAGCCATCTTGAACAAAGTTGACCACCAATATTGATTTACCTTTTAGCTCCTCGCTGTTGCGAAGTAATAATAGGCTCGGATTGGTTAATACGCTCATAAATGGCTTTACCTTACTTGATTATTTAATTAACGGTTATTTAGTACGTTCGAACATTAAATCCCATACGCCATGGCCTAAACGATGGCCACGTTGTTCAAACTTAGTCAGCGGACGTAAATCAGGACGAGGTACATAGTCGTTAGTCTCTGATTGGTTTTTGTAACCAGGTGCTGCTTGCATTACTTCAAGCATATGCTCTGCATAGTTTTCCCAATCGGTTGCCATATGAAAAACGCCGCCAATTTTTAATTTAGAACGTAGTTTTTCTGCAAACTCAGTTTGTACAATACGGCGCTTATGGTGACGCTTTTTGTGCCATGGATCAGGGAAGAACAATTGTAAGGTCGATAAGCTTTCATCACTTATACAATCTGCAAGGACTTCAACGGCGTCGTGTTCAAATACACGAAGATTAGTAACGCCTGCTTCGTCGGCATCCATTAAACACGCGCCAACGCCTGGGCGATGTACTTCTATACCGATAAAGTTAAGATGTGGTGCATTTTTTGCCATTTCAACCAATGACTTGCCCATACCAAAGCCAATTTCTAACACTACATCATTGTCATTGCCAAATACTGCGTTTAAATCAAGCAGGCCGTTTTTATGCTCAAGCCCCATTGTTGGCCAGCATTTTTCGATTGCAGCGGCTTGGCCTTTGGTTAATCGGCCTTCGCGTTTTACAAAACTACGAATAGTGCGGATATACTTACCTTCTTGCTTAGCTTGCTCAAGGTTGTTGTTACTTGATTCACTCATATTATTGGCCTGACAAAACAATGTGTTTAAAAATGGTTGCGTATTATCCCTGACCCGCGCGGGGTTGACAAGCTCTAGGGCGTTATAGCTTGATCTTTTCAACAACTACAATAGACTGAGCCGCCATTAAGCATTAGTAAAAAAGTAAATATGTTGGATTTAAAAAAGCAGCAGTCTGATTGGTTTTCTAACCAAGTAGTTGATTGGTATCATCTCCATGGGCGCAAAACATTGCCATGGCAATTAGCTAAAACACCTTATAAAGTATGGGTGTCTGAGGTGATGCTGCAGCAAACCCAAGTTGTGACTGTTATTCCTTATTTCGAAAAGTTTATGCAAAGCTTTCCCGATATTATTGCTTTAGCAAATGCTGATGAAGATCAGGTTCTGCATCACTGGACTGGTCTAGGTTACTATGCACGCGCGCGCAACTTACATAAAACGGCCAAAATAGTGCGAGACAAATATCAAGGCCAGTTTCCCAACACACTTGAAGAGGTGATGGATTTACCCGGAATAGGGCGCTCTACTGCGGGTGCTGTTTTATCTTTATCGTTGGGGCAGCATCATCCTATTCTTGATGGCAATGTAAAAAGAGTGCTTGCGCGATTTTTCATGGTTGAAGGTTGGTATGGCGTCAAAAAGGTAGAAAATCAGCTGTGGCATTTAAGTGAACAACTCACCCCTAAAAATAATGTGACTGAGTTTAATCAAGCTATGATGGATTTAGGGGCAAGCCTTTGTTCACGAAGTCGTTTTGACTGTGAAGCATGCCCGTTAAAAACACAATGTGGTGCTTTTAATGCGGGTAAGGTTAAAGAGTTCCCACATTCTAAACCTAAAAAAGCAGTGCCTAAAAAAAGTTGTCATCAGTTAATTATTAAACATAACGACAAAGTACTCATGGAAAAACGCCCAAGTAGTGGCATTTGGGGGGGATTATTTGGATTTTTTGAATTTAATGAGCACAGTGAGCTCGATACTTTTTTAGTACAACAAGGGCTAAAAAGTGAGCTTGAGATATTAGCGCCTTTTAGCCATGTGTTCTCACATTTTGAGCTAACCATAAACCCACATGTGCTCAATGTTCAGCAAATCCCTGATGTGGTGAACGACAAGCAATTAATATGGTATCCACTTGATCAATCAATAGAGGTGGGTTTAGCTGCACCGACTAAAAAGTTGGTTAAACAAATGAGCCCAATAGGTTAAACTAGCAGCATTTAGCGTTAGAGAGAATAAATCATGGCACGTACTGTATTTTGTCAAAAGTTACAAAAAGAAGCTGAAGGCCTTGGATTTCAACTTTATCCTGGGGAAATTGGCGAAAAGATTTTTAATAATATATCTAAAGAAGCATGGGGACAGTGGCAGCATAAACAAACGATGCTGATCAACGAAAAGCATTTAAATATGATGGACCCAGAACATCGTACTTTTTTAGAAGAGCAAATGGTTGGCTTTTTATTTGAAGGAAAAGAGGTTGAGATTGAAGGCTATAAGCCAGTAGAAAAATAATCGTTAAAAAAGGGCTATAAAAGCCCTTTTTTGTTGTGCATACCTATGAACAGTTTAGTTAAATCAAGTCATCTTGTTGATCGTGGTTTCTAATTTGTTCTTTTAAAAATTGTGCTGCTCTTGAATATTCAATTTCGAGCTCATCTCTCATCTCAATTAACTCATCGGCATTGATTTCATCAGCCTTGCACTTATCCTCAAATGACTGCGCTAAATCAGCCACAATATTAGCCCCCACTGTTTTTGATATAGATTTCAATTGATGGCAGGCAGCTATAATTTCACTTTGACTCTTTTGTAGTACCGCAAAGTTGATTGATTTAATTTGTTCTTGGCTTTGCTCTAAATACATTTTAAAGAAGCGAATTTTTTTAGCATCATCGCCATTTATATATTTGTTGGCAGACTCCATGTTAATAGGCATGGCTGGCTTTTCAGCTGAGCTAATTTGTTTTGGCTGTTTATTATCTATATCGCTCCATTGATTTAATATGTCCTCAAGCGCATTTAACTCAATCGGTTTAGTTATAAAGTCATTAATTCCCACAGCTAAACAGCGCTCTCTTTCGCCTTTTAAGGCATTGGCTGTTACAGCAATAATATAAGGTTGAGCGTCGATTGCTTCTAACAGTGCCGCTTCTTCTCTAATCTTTTCAACCATATCGTAGCCAGACATTTTCGGCATATGTAAATCGGTCAGAATGAGCGAATAGCTGTTTTTACGCCACATCTCTATGCCTTCCTCACCATTATTCGCTACTTCCACACTATACCCTAATATGTGTAACTGCTCGGTAAGTACTTCTTGGTTTAATAAGTTATCTTCTACCAGTAAAACAAGCCTATTTGCAGCGAGTGCTTCTTCTGAATTTAAGTAATGATTCATGCTTTTAGCTTTTTTTATTTGCTTAGGTTTATGTAAGCCCGCCGCAACCAAAATTGAAAGCATAAAGTTAGATTTACACAGTGGTGAAGCATTAATATAAAAAATATTTTCATGATTAATAACGGCTTCATCTAGCTTACTTAATACCACCATTTGCTGATTATTATCTTCTAGTGAGTAAAGTAAACTTCTTAGCAAAGTGCTAATACTGCTCATGTCGTCAATACCATCGACAACCCAAATAATATCCTTTGTGTCTTGATGATCTTCTATATCTTTTTGCTCATGGGCATAGGTTATTTTGGCACCCATGAATGACAAGTAACGATAAATTACCTTGCCGCGTTCAGCATTGTCACTAACAACAACAACATGTTTATTATTGAGTGTATTTTTATGAGCAAATTCAGTTTTACCTGCCGTTGAAAAAGGCAGTTCAACGGTAAACTCACTACCAATCCCCTCATGGCTTGTAACATGTATAGTACCAAGCATTAGCTCGGTTAAGCTTTTACAAATTGAAAGCCCAAGTCCTGTACCGCCAAATTCTCGGGTAATTGAGCTTTCAGCTTGAGTAAACGGGCTGAATATTTTCCTTAATTGAGACTGACTCATTCCTTTACCGTTATCAACTACACAAAAACGGAGTGTAAAATGATCGGCAGTGTTGTGTGCAACTTCAACCGATATTTTCACCCTACCTTGAGTAGAGCCGTTAGTGCTGGTAAATTTAATGGCATTGCTACATAAGTTATAAAGTACTTGGCGAACCCTGACTGAGTCGCCCATAAGGTTATTAGGAATATCGGGTGCAATTGATAAATCGAGTTCTAGGTGACGGTTTTTTGCAACAGACGATAACACCTTTGCGACTTCTTCTAGCGTATCTGCAACAGAGAAGGGAGTCGGGTCTATATTGAGCTTTCCTGCTTCAATTTTAGAAAAATCCAAAATATCATCTAAGATACTGAGTAACGAAAATGCAGATTCACGAATAATTGTACTTAAACGTTGCTGTGCACCATCAAGTTCTGTTTGACGAAGTAAATCAATGGTACCGATTACACCATTCATTGGTGTTCTTATTTCATGACTCATAGTGGCTAAAAAGGTGGTTTTAGTTTCACTGGCTTTTAGCGCTTTTTGCGTTTGTTTCTCTAACTCAAAGGTTCTGCTTTGTACTTCTGTTTCAAGGCTTGTTTGTAATTTTTTTAACTCTTTTTTTGCCGCTTGATCGTCAGCTTGAACCTTACTCACCTTTTTGAGTAATAAATTAACTTGTTGAGCTACCGTTTCTAAACCACCCTCTAGTTGCTCATTTAGGGTGCTTTGATAGTTATCATTTTGCGTAATTTCTTTTAGTTCTTGAGTAAGTGAATCTGTATTTTTATGTAATCGCTTGTTAATGTATTTATTCAACATGAATGCTAATACAAACAGCACCACCAGTGCAGCAAAGGCTACAACATAGGCATTTAGTGGTGAGTGTTGATTTGATGGTGTAACTGAGGGCTGTGTTTGCTTAATAATAAGCTCTCCAATTATCTGCCCCTCTGATGAGATTAAATGATGAAGAGTATTTTGTTCTTTAATATGTTTATTAACAGCTAAAGGCGCAATTGCTTTACTGTTATTGCTATAAACTAACTCGGCTTGATTATTGGCATTAAAACGGTGGAGCGTATATTTATAATCATCATTGAGTAAGGTGGTCATATCGAGTAATTGCGTGACCTTGTCTTGCTCGTATATTGTTAATGCTTCTGCTAAAGGCTGATCAAGACGCTCAGCAAGTTTTGTTAACGATAAAGTAGAGGTTGGAGCAGATGCATTGTTATCAGCATTACTTTGTGAATAAAGCACAAAGGCGACTACAAATAATGCGGTTATTATAAGGTTACTAACTAAGAATAAAGGTAGTAGGCCTTTTATTGCTGAAGAGGGCTTGCTCTGCATGAGTTTTCCTGTGGTCTTATTATTAAAACGGTAAGCCTGTACCGAAAGTTATTATTCAATCGTAACACCTAAAAAAAATAATTCACTACGTTTTTTAAACTCTTTTGTTGGATAAATACACTGTATTAACGAAAATAGCCTCGAGTTGTTTGAAAACCGTTCAAACGATTATAAAGAATAAAAAAAAAGTTGACTTGTAGGGGCAAAACTCGTTTAATACGCCGCACGCCCAGATAGCCAGTCAGTAGAGCTAGCTGGGAATTGCATTAAAAATCCGTTGACATTTTTAATTAGCACTGTTTAAGTGCCTCGATAGCTCAGTTGGTAGAGCAGAGGATTGAAAATCCTCGTGTCCCTGGTTCGATTCCGGGTCGAGGCACCATTATTAAAGTAATAGTGTTTCAAATCATAAGATTAAACATTATTACGCGTGCCTTAGCACACAGTTTAGTGTGCCGACTTAGCTCAGCTGGTAGAGCAACTGACTTGTAATCAGTAGGTCAACCGTTCGACTCGGTTAGTCGGCACCATTTATTTAAATAGTTAATTTAACTATTGCACTGTTTAGTGCCTCGATAGCTCAGTTGGTAGAGCAGAGGATTGAAAATCCTCGTGTCCCTGGTTCGATTCCGGGTCGAGGCACCATTTATTAAAAGTTATCAATCTTTAAAATTGATAAAGTGCCTTAGCACACAGTTTAGTGTGCCGACTTAGCTCAGCTGGTAGAGCAACTGACTTGTAATCAGTAGGTCAACCGTTCGACTCGGTTAGTCGGCACCATTTATTTAAATAGTTAATTTAACTATTGCACTGTTTAAGTGCCTCGATAGCTCAGTTGGTAGAGCAGAGGATTGAAAATCCTCGTGTCCCTGGTTCGATTCCGGGTCGAGGCACCATTTATACAAAGCCTCGCTAATGCGGGGCTTTTTTGTTTCTAAGTTTTTTCTACCCTGCTCTATTTTTCCTGTATGTCATAAACAGTAAGTCCCTTTGTCCTTTTCGTACCGCTTTGAGAACTTTATTCAGCTTTTTTGACTAAAAATTAGATTGTTTATTAATTTGTGATCAATATGTTAATACTTGGCGTATCTACGGCACTTATAATTTCATCGCAAAGTATGTAATGTTATGTAAAGTCAATTGAGCAACGTTTGCTAAAGTGCTTGAATAACATTCATAAATAGCATTAATCAGGTTTAAACATAATGTGGCAATATAAGCCATCTTTATTGGCAATAAGTATTATGCTGCTAAGTGGTTGTGCGAGTAACTTAAACCCGCAACTACGTGAGCAAGCACCGAATACACTCCCAGATCAGTGGCAACAAACAGCTGTTGAATCAGTAGTTGCTGTCAACGACACATGGTTTAATAAACTTGCTTCACCAACAGTAAAGCAGCTAGTTACTCAAGCGCTAAAAAACAATCAGCAACTATTGCAAAACCGTTTTGATGTAGAAATACAAAAACAGCAATTAATTGTCACCGGTGCCGCTTTATGGCCCAGTTTAGATATTTCAACGCGAGTAGGACGGAGCAAAGATAATCGTCCGGTTAGTTATAATAACTCAAGCTCTGTATCGTTAGAGTTAGGCTATGAAATTGATTTATGGGGTAAACTCTCTGATGCAAAGCGCAGAGACAACCTCAACTACCTTGCTCAGCAAGCTCGCTATGAGCAAACTAAACAACAGCTTATTGCAGATGTTATAACAAATTGGTTTAACTTAATCAGTGCAGAGCAATTACTTGATTTGTTTAAGCGCAGAGAAGCTAACGCCCAGCAAAACCTTGAGATTATTGAGTCGGGTTATCGCCAAGGTTTAAATGAAGCGTTAGATGTTTATTTAGCTCGCAATGAGTTAAACAATGAACGCTCCCGTATAGCAACCCAAAAAGCAAATTTGACTCAAGCTGCACGTAGCCTTGAGCGTTTATTGGGGGAGTATCCAAAAGGATTGATAGCAGCGAATAACGACCTACCTGTAATTAATGACGACATTCCTCTTGGTTTACCGTCGGAGCTTATTACTCGCAAACCTGCGTTGCGTGCTAGTTGGTATCAGTTATTAGCCAGCGACGCTTCGCTTGCGTATGCGCATAAACAGCGTTTTCCGAGTTTAAATTTAGCGGCAGGTTTAAGCGATAGCACTAACAGGGTAAGCGACTTATTTTCTGCTTCAAGTCTTGCGTGGTCACTTATTGGTAGCATTTCAGCGCCTATTTTTGACGCTGGGCGACTCGCTGCGAACGAGGAAATAGCCAGTTTACAAACGCAAAAGCAAGAGCAAGCCTATCTGCAATCTTTATATGATGCATTTGGTGATGTTGAAAATGCTATTACCCAACAACAATCTTTAAAGGCACGCTACCAAAGCACCTTGCAGGCACAAGAAAATGCCTTAGCAGCAGAGCAATTATCGTTTGAACAATATCAAAGTGGTTTAGTGAGCTACACCACCGTATTAGATGCACAAGCACGCTCGTTTGATGCACAAAGTTCACTGATTGAAATTAAAAACCAATTACTCACAAATCGCATTAAATTACATGTTGCTCTTGGGGGCGACTTTGCAAAATCAAGATCCGCACAGGATGAGCAAGCACTATGAAACTAAACAAACAAAAAATAATTGTTCCCGCTGCTATCATTATAGCGACCATTTTTTTGGTGATGTTTATTAAGGGAAACCCGCCTAAAGCATCACGTTTTTCAGCACCGCCAAAAGCAAAAATTAATGTAGCGGTAAAACCATTGCAGTTAATTGACTACCCCGTTGAAATTGATAGCTTTGGCACGGTTAAACCACGAACTCAAAGTATGTTGGTGGCTCAGGTTTCTGGACTGATTATTGATATAAATGAGCAGTTCCGCGAAGGCGGCTTTTTTGAAAAAGGCGATGTGTTACTTCAGTTAGATGATCGCGATTTAAAAGCAGAAGTTAAATCAGCACAAGCTAATTTGCTCAATGCCGAGCAAAACTTATTAGAAGAGCAAGCGCGAGGCCGACAAGCGCTTACTGATTGGCAACGTCTAGGCAATGAGTCTGAACCGAGTATTTTAGTACTTAGAAAGCCACAGCTAGCTGCAGCGCAAGCACAGGTTTTGTCAGCACAAGCACAATTGGAAAAAGCGCAACTAAATCTTGAACGTACTAAAATTAAAGCCCCTTATGCTGGGCGAGTATTAAACCGCAGCGTTGACTTAGGTCAGGTGGTATCTAACAATATGCAGTTAGCGACAATTTATGCAACCGACAGTGTTGAAATACGCTTACCGATAAAGAATAAAGATCTGCCTTTTATTAATTTACCTGAGCAATATCGAGATGGTGCTAAAAATCAGCGTGGCTCAGCGGTTAATTTCACTTCAGATTTAATTGGCGAGCAACAATGGCAAGGCCAACTTATTCGTACGGAGGGCGCAATAGATGAAAGTGCTCAGCAATTGTATGTGGTGGCTAAAATTAATGACCCTTATAAATCAACCAGTGATAATCAATACCCAGTAAAAATAGGCCAATACGTTAAAGCTAAAATTAATGGCAAAGTCGCCTCTCAGGTACTCGTTATTCCCAATAGTGCGATATATCAAGGCAGTTATGTTTATGTGGTTGAAAATGGCACACTACAGCGTAAAAATATTGCTTTAGCGTGGCAAAATGCGCTGCAAGGCATTGTGAGTAAAGGTCTTGAAGCGGGTAGTCAATTAGTGCTGACGCCACTGGGGCAAGTGAGTTCAGGTACGCCAGTGCAGATAATGGATGCGACTCCTAAAGCACAAAAACCAGGAGAGCAACCATGATCGCTTGGTTTACACGTAACCATGTTGCTGCCAACTTACTGCTAATTAGTATTGTGTTGGGCGGCCTATTCAGCCTGTCTTCTAAGTTACCGTTAGAGGTGTTTCCCTCGTTTGTTTCTGATCGTATAAATATTAGTGTGAGTTTACGTGGTTCAACCCCAGAAGATGCTGAAAAAGGGGTCACCATACGAATAGAAGAAGCATTACAAGATCTCGAAGGTATTAAACAAATATCGAGCCGCTCTTCTGAGGGGTCATCACAAGTAAGCGTTGAGGTTGATACTGGCTACGACGAGCGTGAATTGTTAGCGGATATAAAGAGCCGTGTCGATGCCATTAATACCTTTCCAGCCGATGCAGAAAAACCAGTAATAGGGTTAATCCAGCGTAAGCGTGAAGTAATAGCAGTCACTGTTTCAAGTGACTACAACGAAAAAGAAACCCTAGAATATGCAGAGCAAGTCCGTGATGAATTACTGCGTATTCCGGCGATTACCCAAGTTGAACTTAGTGGCGTACGTAATTATGAGCTGGCAATCGAAGTAAGCCAAGATACGCTGCGCCAATACGATTTAACCTTGGCGCAAATATCCAGTGCCATTGCCAATTCAAGTTCTGATATTTCAGCGGGAAACCTTAAAACAGAGGGCGGTGATGTACTTATTCGCTCTAAAGGGCAAGCTTACCGCAAAGATGAATTTGCAAGCATTGTGATAAAAAATCAAGCCGATGGCACTATTATTCGCTTAAGTGATATTGCAACCATTAACGATGATTTTGAAGAAACCCCCGTGCGCACCCGCTTTAATGGCAAACAAGCCGCATTTATCGATGTGTACCGCATTGGTCCGCAAAGTGCGATAGAAGTGGCCGATGCAGTTAAAAACTATATTACCAGTGAGCAAGCTAATTTACCGCAAGGGTTTTATTTAAGCTATTGGGATGATGACTCTGAGGTAGTAAAAAGCCGTATTGCTACCCTAACTAGCAATGCTTTACAGGGCGGTATTTTGGTACTGGGGTTACTGACTTTATTTTTAAGACCTGCCATCGCGTTTTGGGTATTTATTGGTATTCCGGTTTCATTTATGGGCGCGTTTATGGCAATGGCCGCCTTTGGCGTGACCATAAATGTGATCAGCTTATTTGGTTTTATATTGGTGCTAGGGATTGTGGTGGACGATGCTATTGTTACCGGTGAAAACGTGTATACCCATTTAAAAACCGCCAAATCGGGCGAAGAGGCTGCTATAAAAGGAACTCAAGAAGTAGCCACGCCAGTTACATTTGGCGTGTTAACCACCGTGGCCGCTTTTTTACCGTTAGGTTTTATAGAAGGCGCGCGAGGCGCTATTTTTGCGCAAATTCCGGTGGTGGTTATTCCGGTATTATTGTTTTCATTGATTGAATCTAAATTTGTGCTGCCAGCGCATTTAAAATATATCAAACTGCGCCAGCAAAAAGGCAAAGGTTCTAAATTAGAGCAACTCCAACAACGTTTTGCTGATGGTTTTGAGCATGCCATTTTAAAATATTACCAACCCGTATTAGGGCTAGCGCTACGCAACAAACTGGCCACAGTCAGTTTATTTATGGGCGTGTTTTTAATTATTTTAACCATGATCACCAGTGGTTGGACTAAGTTTATTTTCTTCCCACGTATTCCCAGTGAAACAGTTCGGGTTAATTTAACTTTTCCTGCGGGAACACCGTTTGAAGTCACGAATAAATACATTATTGATATGTCAGATAAAGCCAGAGAGCTTCAGCGTAAGTATCAAGATGAAGAAACAGGGCAAAGTATTATCCTTAATATTTTAGCCAGCACTGGCGGGCGAGGCGGTGCGGCTAATTCGGGTAGTGTGCGCTTTGAAATCACCCCAGCAGAACAACGAGAGTCTGATATTGGTTCGCGTGAGTTGGTAAAAGAGTGGCGGCAATTAATAGGGGTGATCCCAGGGGCTGAAAGTCTCACATTTAGAGCAGAAATAGGTAGAAGCTCAAACCCAATTGATATTCAATTATCGGGTAATTCCATAACCACACTGCAAACAGTGGCTGAGCAAATTAAACAACGATTGGCCACTTATCCAAGCGTGTTTGATATTGCCGATAGCATGTCTGATGGTAAAGAAGAGCTACAAATAGAGCTAACAGAGCAAGGGCTTGCACTTGGATTAAATAGAGTTGATGTATCAAGACAAGTGCGTAACTCGTTTTTTGGTGTACAAGTACAGCGCATTCAACGCGGGCGTGATGATGTGCGCGTTATGGTGCGCTTACCTATAGATGAAAGACGCTCAGTTGCTGATTTAAAAGATATATTAATACAAACACCTAATGGTGGGCGAGTGCCGCTGTCACACGTGGCCACTTTAGTACCGGGTCAAAGCCCATCAACCATTACCCGTATTGATCGTTACCGTACTCTTAATGTGTCGGCGGATGTAGAAAAAACCGATACCAATATGACCGTGCTTCAAGCTGATTTAAAAACCTACTTAGATGAACTTGTGCAACAATACCCAGGTGTAAGCCATTCATTAGAAGGTGAAGCCAAAGAGCAGCGCGAATCGTTTGGTTCATTATTGTGGGGAATGGTATTTGTATTTTTTGTAATTTATGGGTTGCTCGCAATTCCCTTTAAATCGTACTTACAGCCACTGGTGGTGATGAGCATTATTCCTTTTGGCATGATTGGCGCAGTAATTGGCCATTGGATCATGACTATGGAGCTTACCATTATGAGTTTGCTGGGAATGCTCGCGTTAATTGGGGTCGTGGTGAACGACTCGTTAGTATTGGTTGATTTTATTAATAAAAAACGCAGTGAAGGGCTCGATTTAATGGAAGCTGTTAAAACCGCCGGCGTAGCGCGTTTTCGCCCGGTTATGCTAACTAGTTTAACCACCTTTATAGGCTTAATGCCGCTACTGTTTGAAAAGGCGACTCAGGCGCAGTTTTTAATTCCTATGGCAGTAAGCCTAGGTTTTGGGATTATATTTGCGACTTTTATAACCTTATTACTTGTTCCCGTTAACTATATGCTGATGGAGCGCTTTCAAGGTTGGTTTAAGTAGTGTTAGGCATTAAAAAGACAAAGGGATAGGTGTTAGAAACAAGTTTAATATCGGGCTGTGGAGGCGCAGTTCGATATATTTAAAGACGAAAGATAGGGAATGTTTAGTTAAAAAGAAATGCTTGAGAACCTAGAACCTAAGCTATAAAGGAAGGTGTTCCCCGAGAATGCGGTGCCCGGTGTCAGTCCTGAAACCTTGAGGTTTCAGGGCGGAAATCTGCGGTTTACCGTAGGCTTCTCGGTACATGCCGAGCTTGCACAATAGTAAACGAACAAAAATCCTGGTATAAAATTTATCGGCTCAGGGACTTAACCAAGCTCCTGCACCCCAGGGAACAAATTTAGTATATAAGACATATTCCAATCCTTAAACCCCAATCGTAAAAAATTAAACTGTTCGCTCAGTTTTCCTGCAAATTTAATCTTATATTTACTTTTAAGATTGCTTTTTGAACTTAATCAGCTTTTCAATCGCTTGCTTTTGACCTCAGTCATAGAATTCATTGGAGTTGCTTTTTATCGAGTGGTAGCATTGCTTTAATTAGCAAAGCGAAGACGTCATTATGAATAACTTACCAGATTACGAAAAAGCCCAACTTCTTTTAGAGAAAAACGAAATATTTGTATCACCTGCTGAAGCGCATGGCGTTATTAGCGGCTTACTTGCTTGTGGGCTAAGCATTGACGATAAAGAATACTTAGGCTTACTGAGCGACGTATTTAATGATGGCGAGTCGTTTAGCAACGATTTAAAACAGTTTTTTGGTAAAGTTTATCAACAAGTTGTTGAAAGCTTTAACAATGAAGAGTTTCAATTTGATTTGTTTTTACCGAGTGATGACGAAACACTCATCGATCAAGCCAATGGGCTCGTATCATGGGTAGCTGGGTTTATGCTGGGCTTTGGCTTAAAGCAAAAAGACTATGGCAAGCTGTCGGCAGATGTAAAAGAAGTGATTAGCGACTTTAGCGAAATTACGCGCCTTGATACAACCTTTGAAGAAACCGAAGAAGATAGCCAAGCACTGCATGAAGTGATTGAGTACGTACGCGTATCGGCGTTACTGTGTTTTGCTGAACTTGGCAAAGAGCAAAACCCACAAAGCAACAAAAAAACACTGCATTAATTTAGTAATACAACAAAAGTAATGGGTTAGTTATTAATGGTTGAAATACAAAAGTCAGAGTTTAAAGCGCGCCGCGAACGTTTATTGGCGGCAATGGATAGCAACAGTATTGCGATAATTCCTGCTGCAACCGAGCTCACACGTAGCCGAGATACTCATTATCCGTTTAGACAAGACAGTGACTTTTTTTACTTAACTGGTTTTAACGAACCCGATGCGGTATTGGTGTTATGCAAAGACAGTGATACGCCTTCTATATTGTTTTGTTTAGATAAAGATAAACTTGCAGAGATATGGCACGGCAGGCGCATTGGTTTTGAAAAAGCGCAAAGTGAATACTTATTCGACAAAACTTATGCATTAAGTGAACTAAACGAACAATTATTGAATTTGGTGAACGGCCAACAGATTTTATTTTATGCACAAGGGACGTATCCTGCCTTTGACGGCAAAGTATTTTCAATGCTCAATACTTTGCGCAGTGCCCCCAAAAAAGGCGATACAGCACCGAGTACAATTAAAGATATTCGCCCGTTATTACATGAAATGCGCCTATTTAAATCGCCAAGCGAAATTAACATTATGCGTGAAGGCTGCGAAATAAGTGCCCGAGCACACATGCGTGCCATGCGCTTTTCCCACGTTGGCGCAACCGAGTTTCAATTAGAAGCAGAACTTCATCATCACTATGCGATGAATGGGGCGCCACATCCAGCTTATGGCACCATTGTCGGTAGTGGCGATAACGCTAATATTTTGCACTACACCCAAAACAGCGATGTATTAAACAATGGCGACCTAGTGCTGATTGATTCAGGTTGTGAGCTACAAGGTTACGCAGCCGACATTACCCGTACTTTCCCCGTTAATGGTAAATTTAGCACCGAGCAAGCTGCGCTTTATAATATTGTACTCAAAGCGCAAGAAGTCGCATTTAGCGAAGTAAAGCCCGGTGGCTACTTATCGCAGGCTAATAAACTCGCTATGCAAGTGCTAACCCAAGGGTTACTCGATTTAGGTATTTTAACCGGCGATTTTGATGAGCTAATGGCGCAAGGTGCCTGTAAAGAATATTACATGCATGGTCTTGGCCATTGGTTAGGACTCGATGTTCACGATGTGGGCGATTACAAGGTTAATAACCAAGAGCGTGCTTTTGAACCTGGTATGGTACTGACCATTGAACCAGGGCTTTATATTAGTAAAGATTCAAACGCACCCAAAAAATACCAAGGCATAGGTATTCGTATTGAAGATAACTTATTAGTAACTGAGTCTGGTCACGAAAACTTAACGATTACCGTGCCTAAAAAAATTAGCGAAATAGAAGCGTTAATGCAAAGCGCTAAAAACGCATAAGCTTGGAGATAAAAGTGGCTAAGCAGTTTGATATTGTAGTAATTGGTGGTGGTTTAGTCGGCGCAAGTTGTGCTCTAAGTATAAGTAAAAAAAATCCCAGCTTAAATATTGCTGTAATTGAAGCAAATCAAGTAACCACTGATTATCATCCAAGCTTTGATGACAGAAGTATCGCACTTGCCCAGCAGTCGGTAGAGTATTTACAAAGCCTCAATTTATTTGAAATGAACGCTCCCTATGCTGCGGCCATAAAAAAAGTCAGTGTGTCAGACAAAGGGCACTTTGGTAAAACCCATATACACAGTGATGAGTTTACAAAACCCTCATTAGGTTATGTGGTAGAGGTAAACCCATTTGGCAGAGCGCTGCATCAGCGTTTAATGCAATCAAACATATCGCTTTTTTGCCCAGATAGCGTAACAGCGATAAAACAAAACGCCGATAGTAATGAACTTACACTACAAAGTGGTGAAAAACTGAGTGCCAAGCTGTTGGTGATTGCCGACGGTGCACAGTCGCCAACTCGTAATTTATTGGGGCTCGGCTTCAATACCCAGCCTTATGAACAAGGTGCGATTATTGCCAATATAGAAGTCGCTGGTGGGCACCATCATCAGGCGTTTGAGCGGTTTACCCAAAATGGGCCAATGGCTTTATTACCCATGAGTAATAACCGCTATTCGTTAGTATGGTGTATGCGCCAAGAGCATATTGAGCAGTATATGTCGCTAAGTGAACCAGACTTTATAAGTGCGCTGCAAATTGCCTTTGGTTATCGTGCAGGACAGTTTATAAAAGTCGGTATGCGCGCTAGTTACCCTCTAGTTTATGGGCAAATAGAATCGTTAACGACGCACCGCACAGTGGTGATAGGCAACGCGGCACATGCCATTCATCCTATTGCAGGACAAGGCTTTAATTTAGGGCTGCGCGACGTACAAGTGCTGAGTAACTTAATGGCAAACAGTGAACATGATTTAGGTAGTTATGCTTTTACTCGTCAATATTCAATTAAGCGCAGTGATGATATAAACACTGTGATGACATTGACCGATGCCTTGGTTCGACTTTTTTCAAACTCATCACGGGTGTTAGCGCTTGGTCGAAGTATTGGGCTATTTTCAATGGATTTATTCCCTGCATTAAAAGCCCCATTAGCAAAACAATTAATGGGTCAAGTTAAACAAGGTACACGTTTATGAAACAAGTACAGGTTTGTATAGTGGGTGGTGGCTGCGTTGGGTTAACGCTGGCGCTCGGGCTTGCTAAAGCGAATATCAGCGTGGCTGTGTTAGATGCTGCGCCAACTCAAGCTCCACCTAGCGATGATTATGGTTTACGAGTTAGTGCACTAAGTATTGCCAGTCAAACCTTGCTGGAGCAATTAAATGTATGGCCACACATAATAGCTGAGCGTGCTTGTGCTTATACGCACATGGATGTACGCGATGCCGACAGCTTTGGAAAAATAGCCTTTAATAACGAGCAACTTGAGCTTGAGCATTTAGGCCACATTGTTGAAAACGATATTATTCGCTTTGCACTAATAAAAGAGCTTGAGCAGCAAAGTAATGCCACACTCATGTTTAATACCGAGTATCAGCAAATACACCAAAGCGAGTCTGATGTATTTATTAATTTAAAAACAGGTGAGCCTATTATTGCTAAGTTGCTGGTGGCAGCTGATGGTGCAAATTCAGCGATTCGTAAACAGTTTAATATGGCGCTGAGCTTTAAAGATTACGATCACCATGCGTTAGTAGCGACAGTTAAAACCAAAGAGTTACATGCAAATACCGCACGCCAAGTGTTTTTACCTACAGGGCCGCTAGCGTTCTTGCCATTGAGCGATGGGCATACTCATTCAATTGTGTGGTCTACCAGCCCGAATCATTGTGATGAATTGTTAGCAATGGACGACACCACTTTTAATAAAGCAGTTATGGCTGCCATAGATGGCCAATGCGGTTTATGTGAAGTGCAAAGTAAGCGCGTCGCGTTCCCACTTAAAATGCGTTATGCCCAGCAATGGGTAAATGGCAACGTGGTGCTAATGGGCGATGCAGCGCATACCATTCATCCATTGGCAGGGCTGGGTATGAACCTAGGTCTAAAAGACGCGGCTTATTTAATCGAGCTACTAAGTCAAGACACCAAAGAATTTGCAAGTACGCGCACACTGCGTGATTACGAGCGCACCCGTAAGCTCGACGCACAAAAACACATTGCCATGATGCAAGGGCTAAAAGAGTTATTTGAAGGCGCAAACCCAGTTAAAAAGCTGATTCGTGGGGTAGGGCTTTCGTTAGTTGATAACTTGGGCCCAATCAAACACCTATTCGCCAAAGAAGCGATAGGGAAGTGATAAAGACAAGCGGTCAGTTTCTAGCTGTCAGCTTTCAGTAAAATAAAAACCGATGTTTAGTTTAAGCATCGGTTTTTTTATAGGCTAATGCTTTCTTTAGTGTATGCGTACAGCTTGCTGACACGACAAGCGAAGCTCGTAATGCTTTAAATTAATGAGCTACAAATTCTCTTTTGCTTCATTCACCATATCTTGTAGTGCATCAACTAACAATGGGTCACGCGAGTTCTGTTTAGCAAGTTCTAGTGCGTGTTTCATACTAGTGAATGCCTCTTTGAACTGTTTATTAGCCGTGTAGCCTTGCGATAATCGCATGTGAGAGTAAGCAGCATTAGGGTAATCGTTAGTAAAGTGTTTTAGTGTTGAAATAGCTTTTTTAGTGTTACCAAACTCTTGTTGGCTGTGGGCAAATTCTACGTACACATCTTGTGGAATTTTAAGCTCAAATCCGTACTTATCACTAAGTGCTTGGTAGTAACCGGTAATCAATGATACATCTGCAAATTTTCCGTGCTCGTCAGTCACTTTAAATATTAGGTCGCTAAATAAGTGAATTAGGCTATCGCTAAGTGCTGGAAGTATGGTGCCCATATGAGTAAAAGTGGGATAATGCTTATATTCCCATTTTAGCTGCGTGGGCATTTGTTGCTCTAAATTTACTAAAGTATTTAATGCACCTGTATAAAAGCGTGCGCCTTCACTTGCTACACTAATAAATAACGCTTGAGCGCCTTTAGGGTTTTTAGTGTATTTAGTGATATTACTTTTTAACTCTTCATCACTCCACCAACTATTTGGGCTTATGGCTATATAGTTGTTAAATAATTCCGGCTGATTAACTAAAGTATAAAGCGCTAATGTACCAGCATTAGAATGACCAATTAAGGTGTTGTAACCATTAGTTGGGTAGTTGCTATTTATATAGGGCATGAGCTCATCAGACACAAACTTTAAAAAATTATCGGTTTGCCCTGCGTCAGGCCATTTATTTTTAACAAAGGTTTGTAGGCTCACCTTGTACTTTAGGTAAGTAATCACGAACGCGGTTGGTTGTATCAATAGCAACAAGCATTGCATTAGGTATCTGCTCGTAATCAATGAGGGATTTTATAACGCCAGACGCCGTATGAAAGTGCTCAATACCATCAAGTAAATAAATAACATAGAGCGGCTGATCGTCTTTTACATTGTCAGGTATGAATATTCTGATAGGTCTGTCTTCGTTAAGTATTTTTGATTGTAGAATGACCTTTTTACCCACGGTTATGTCGGTTGTAGCGGTGTCTGCATAGCTTAAAATAGGTGTACTAAAAGTAAGTATTAACACAAGCGATAGTAAAAGCTTCATAAATATCCTTATTAAATAATGTGTTGCTCAATAATTGCACGGCTTTAGGTTTGAGTAAATGTTTATATTTTAGAAGCAAATGTAGAGCTTAAATAATTTAAAGCTATGCTTTTCAAGCTCGGCGTCTACCTCGTAAATATTAAACACTTATCTTGATTTTACTTATTGATATAAAGGGAGCATCCAATAATCTCTTCCCGAACCC
>NZ_JASDCM010000008.1:0-147848 GCF_030407915.1 Pseudoalteromonas sp. APC 3250 | reverse complement strand
CACCGCCGTATACTTTTGCAAGTACGTTAGTGATTGCTGCAGTTAGTGTAGTTTTACCGTGGTCAACGTGGCCGATTGTACCAACGTTTACGTGCGGTTTTACGCGTTCAAACTTTTCTTTTGCCATCTTAAAAAATTCCTAATAAAGAAATTAAAGCCTGACTCAGTATTGAGCCAGACAAGCTAAAATCATATAACAGCGCGAGCTGAAATTATTGTATCTGCAACCTGCTTAGAGGCTTCAGCGTACTTCAAAAACTCCATAGAGTATGAGGCACGGCCCTGTGTTGCAGATCGTAAAGCAGTCGCATAACCGAACATTTCAGATAGTGGTACCACAGCATTAATTTGCTTAAGGCCACCAAGTGCATCTTCCATGCCTTCGATCATGCCGCGACGACGGTTTAGGTCGCCAACTACATCACCCATGTTTGCTTCAGGAGTGAGTACTTCAACCTTCATTACTGGTTCTAAAAGTGCAGGGTTTGCATCTAGCGCACCTTGTCTCATAGCCAGTGAACCTGCTATTTTAAATGCCATTTCATTCGAATCTACATCATGGAATGAACCATCATATAAAGTCGCTTTAACACCAAGTAATGGGTAGCCTGCCAGTACACCTTGAGCCATTTGCTCTTGGATACCTTTGTCTACCGCAGGGATGTATTCTTTCGGAACTGACCCACCTACGGTTTCGTTTACGAACTCGTAAATTGGGGCTTCATCATCCGAAATATCCATCGGTTCAAGTTTAAGCCAGACGTGACCATATTGACCACGACCACCTGATTGACGTATGAACTTCCCTTCAACTTCAACAGTTGAACGAATAGCTTCTCGGTATGCAACCTGCGGCTTACCAACGTTACATTCAACACTGAATTCACGTTTCATACGGTCGACAATGATATCAAGGTGAAGTTCACCCATGCCAGAGATAATCGTCTGGCCTGATTCTTCGTCAGTTTGTACGCGGAAAGATGGATCTTCTGCCGCTAGTTTACCTAGCGCGATACCCATTTTATCCTGGTCAGCGATTGTGCGAGGCTCAACCGCAACAGAGATAACTGGTTCTGGGAATTCCATACGCTCTAGCGTAATAATAGAATTCGGATCACACAGTGTCTCGCCTGTTGTTACGTCTTTGAGACCAATAGCCGCCGCGATGTCGCCTGCGTAGACTTCTTTGATCTCTTCACGTGAGTTTGAATGCATCTGAACGATACGACCAAGACGCTCACGCTTACTTTTTACTGGGTTATATACCGCGTCACCCTGTTTAACAGTACCAGAGTAAACACGGAAAAAGGTCAAGGTGCCAACAAACGGGTCTGTTGCAATCTTAAAAGCAAGTGCAGCAAACGGCGCTTTATCATCAGCAGGACGCTCTTCCTCGGTACCATCTTCGAGGATACCTTGGATTTGTTTCACTTGTGTGGGTGATGGCATGTATTCAACAACGCAATCAAGCACAGCTTGAACGCCTTTGTTTTTAAATGCACTACCACAGGTCATGGGAACAATTTCGTTCGCTAATGTGCGTTGACGCAAAGCATTTTTAATTTCTGCTTCGCTTAACTCTTCACCTTCTAAGTATTTATCCATTAGTTCTTCAGAGGCTTCAGCAGCGCTTTCAACTAAATGAGAGCGCCATTCTTCAGCTAAATCCTGAAGTTCTGCCGGTATTGCCTCATAAGAGAAAGTCATACCCTGGTCTTCATCATTCCAGTTAATAGCTTTCATTTTAATAAGGTCAATAACACCTTTAAAGTCGTCTTCAGCGCCAATTGGCAACTGGACTGGAACAGGCGTTGCTCCAAGACGAGATTTCACCTGGCCGACAACCGTTAAGAAGTCAGCGCCTGTGCGATCCATTTTATTTACGAAGATCATTCTCGGAACTTCGTATTTGTTCGCTTGACGCCAAACTGTCTCAGTTTGCGGCTGTACACCAGATGAAGCACAAAGAACAACTACCGCACCATCTAGTACACGTAAAGAACGCTCTACTTCGATAGTGAAATCTACGTGTCCTGGGGTATCAATGATATTGATGCGATGGTCGTCAAATTGCGCGTCCATCCCTTTCCAGAAACACGTTGTTGCAGCAGAAGTGATTGTGATACCACGCTCTTGTTCCTGCTCCATCCAATCCATAGTTGCGGCGCCATCATGTACTTCACCGATCTTATGAGAAAGACCTGTGTAGAACAGAACACGTTCTGTTGTGGTGGTTTTGCCTGCATCTACGTGAGCACAAATACCGATATTGCGGTAACGCTCAAGTGGAGTTGTACGTGCCATAAAATCCTCTTAAAGGTTAAGGACAGATTACCAACGGTAATGAGCGAATGCTTTATTCGCTTCAGCCATACGGTGAACGTCTTCACGTTTCTTAACCGCAGTGCCTTTGTTGTCAGCAGCGTCAACGATTTCTTGAGCTAAACGTAAGCCCATAGATTTTTCGCCACGCTTACGTGCAGCGTCTACTAACCAACGCATACCTAATGCGTTGCGACGTACTGGACGTACTTCAACTGGTACTTGATAAGTTGAACCACCAACACGGCGAGATTTAACCTCTACCTGTGGACGGATGTTATCAAGTGCAGTTTCAAAGATTTCTAGGTGCGACTTGCCTGATTTCTCAGCAGCCACGTCTAGCGCACCATAAACGATTTTTTCAGCAGTAGATTTCTTGCCGTCTAACATTACGATGTTAACGAACTTAGCAAGAAGTTCCGATCCGAACTTAGGATCTGGAAGAATTTTACGTTGACCTATTACGCGTCTTCTAGGCATTTTGTATCTCCGGTTTATTCAGGTTTGCTCTTTCGAGTCAATCACCCAAAACAATAATTAATAATATTTAGTGCTTGGCCTTACTAACGGAAAACAATTAGCCTTTAGGGCGTTTTGCACCGTATTTAGAACGAGCTTGACGACGGTCGCTAACGCCTGCACAGTCAAGTGCACCACGTACAGTGTGAAAACGCACACCTGGTAAATCTTTAACACGACCACCACGGATTAGGATTACACTGTGCTCTTGAAGGTTATGACCTTCACCACCGATGTATGAAGTTACTTCGAAACCGTTAGTTAAACGTACACGAGCTACTTTACGTAACGCCGAGTTTGGTTTCTTAGGTGTAGTTGTATATACGCGAGTACATACACCACGCTTTTGCGGACACGCTTTAAGCGCAGCTGAGTTACTTTTAGTAACCTTGCTACGACGTGGCTTACGCACTAGCTGGTTAATAGTTGCCATTTAAATAGCTCCTGAAATTAAAATTACTACTGAAAAAAATAAAAAATCCGCCCTTGTTTTACCAGCATGTTTTAAACGTGCAAGTAAATGGGTGGCGGAATTTTAATGAGCAAAGATTGACCTGTCAACCTAAACCGCTCACAAGGCAGTAGATAACTGCCTTGTGAAACTCTAATCTATTGATTAGATTCGGTTTATTGATTTCCAGATAAATCCGCGTTTAAAGCATCAGTGAGTGCTTGAGTTGCCTCTTCCGCACTTACCGTTTGCTCTTCAACAACGTCTTTTTGCTTACGACGAGCCATACGCTCTTGATGATACGCAAAACCGGTACCGGCTGGGATCAATCGACCCACAATTACGTTTTCTTTCAGACCGCGTAGTTCATCGCTCTTACCATTTACAGCGGCTTCTGTTAGGACACGAGTTGTCTCCTGGAACGAGGCTGCTGAGATGAAAGATTCTGTCGCTAGTGATGCTTTTGTGATACCCATTAACTGGATTTCAAACTTAGCTGGGATCTTACCTTGAGCTTCAAGGTCGCGGTTTGCGATATTAACGCGTGCCACTTCAATTTGCTCACCGGCTAAGAACTCAGTATCACCACCGTCTAGAATGATACATTTACGTAGCATTTGACGAATAATAGTTTCAATGTGCTTATCATTGATCTTAACGCCCTGCAAACGGTAAACCTCTTGCACTTCGTTAACAATGTAATTAGCAACATGAGTCACACCACGTAGGCGTAAGATGTCATGCGGTGATTCTGGACCATCGGCGATAACTTCACCTTTAGACACTTGTTCACCTTCAAACACGTTAAGTTGACGCCACTTAGGAATCATTTCTTCGTAATGATCGCCTTCAGCTGGTGTAATAACTAAACGTTTCTTACCTTTAGTCTCTTTACCGAAGCTAATCGTACCGGTGATTTCAGCTAAGATAGCTGGATCTTTCGGCTTACGTGCTTCAAATAAGTCGGCTACGCGTGGTAGACCACCCGTGATATCACGAGTTTTCGAACCTTCTTGCGGAATACGTGCTAACACGTCACCTGGGTTTGCAGTCGCGCCGTCTGTTACTTCAATCGTAGTGAATGAAGGAAGACGCGTTTCTTGCAAGCCACGCTCATCACTTTCAATGATAAGCTTTGGCTCTTTCGCATTCGCTTTAGCAAGATCTTTAACAACTACACGAGTTAAACCCGTTAGTTCGTCAGTCTGTGCTTCAGTGTTTGAATCATCGATATCGCTGAACGATACTTTTGATTTATGCTCAAGAACGATTGGGTGACTATGCGGGTCCCAAGTAGCAACGATGTCGTTACCTTGAACTTCTGCATTGTCTTGCACTGTTAATACCGCACCGTAAGGTACTTTATAACGCTCTTTCTCACGACCATAGCTATCAATGATAGTGATCTCGGTAGAACGAGAGGTAATAACAATCTTACCGTCTGTATTTAATACATATTTAGCGTTGTGAAGTTTTAATGTACCGTTTGTTTTAACTTGTACATTATTTTCAGCAGACGCTCTTGATGCCGCACCACCGATGTGGAAGGTACGCATCGTAAGCTGTGTACCCGGCTCACCGATTGATTGAGCTGCGATAACACCTACTGATTCACCCGCGTTGATGATATGACCACGTGCAAGGTCACGACCATAACACTTAGCACATACACCAAAGTCGTTATCACAAGTGATAACTGAACGTACGCGAACTTCATCAACTGAGTGCTCTTCTAAAAGGTCACACAGTTTTTCGTCAAGCATGATGTTACGTTCAACAAGTACTGTATTAGTACCTGGGATCACAACGTCTTCAGCGACAACACGACCTAGTACACGTTCGCGAAGTGCTTCTACAACGTCACCACCTTCAATTAGCGGTTTCATTGTTAAGCCATCTTCTGTGCCACAATCGTCTTCGTTGATTACCAAATCTTGTGCAACGTCTACTAGACGACGCGTTAGGTAACCCGAGTTCGCTGTTTTCAGTGCTGTATCGGCAAGACCTTTACGCGCACCGTGCGTTGAGATGAAGTACTGAAGTACGTTTAGACCTTCACGGAAGTTAGCCGTGATTGGCGTCTCAATGATTGAACCATCTGGACGTGCCATTAGGCCACGCATACCTGCTAGCTGACGGATCTGAGCGGCACTACCACGAGCACCTGAGTCGGCCATCATAAACACTGAGTTAAATGACGGTTGCTCTACTTCTTCACCTTTTGCATTGATAACCGTGTCTTTTGACAAGTTGGCCATCATTTCACGTGATAAGTTTTCATTTACACGTGACCAGATATCGATAACTTTGTTGTACTTTTCACCAGCCGTTACAAGACCTGATTGGAATTGTTGGTTGATTTCAGTTACTTCAGCTTCAGCTGATTCAATGATTGCTGCTTTAACTGGTGGGATAACTAAGTCATCGATACCAATTGAAACACCAGACTTCATTGCATAGTGGAAACCGGTGTACATGATTTGGTCAGCAAACATAACTGTGTCTTTTAGACCAAGACGACGGTAACACTCATTAATTAAGCCAGAAATCTGCTTTTTACCTAGGGCTTGGTTGATTGACTCATACGGCATGCCTTTTGGTAAAATTAAAGACAGAATCGCACGACCAACAGTAGTATCAATTACGGTTACAGTGTCTTCAACAACACCTTCTTCGTTTTTAACTGATTGGCTAATACGTACTTTCACGATAGCGTGAAGGTCGGCATTACCACTACGGTATGCTTTTTCTGCTTCTTTAGGATCTTTAAATACGGCGCCTTCGCCTTTCGCGTTAATACGATCACGCGTCATGTAATAAAGACCTAATACAACGTCCTGTGAAGGAACGATGATTGGCTCACCATTAGCAGGCGATAAGATGTTGTTTGTAGACATCATTAACGCGCGAGCTTCAAGTTGCGCTTCAATTGTTAGCGGTACGTGTACCGCCATTTGGTCACCATCGAAATCGGCGTTGTACGCCGCACATACTAATGGGTGCAAATGAATCGCTTTACCTTCGATAAGCACAGGTTCAAACGCTTGGATACCCAAACGGTGAAGTGTTGGTGCACGGTTAAGTAATACTGGATGTTCACGAATTACTTCGTCTAGTACATCCCATACTTCCGCTACTTCACGTTCAACCATCTTTTTAGCAGCTTTGATTGTCGTAGCCATGCCACGACGCTCTAATTTGCCATAGATGAATGGTTTGAAAAGCTCTAATGCCATCTTCTTAGGAAGACCACACTGATGAAGCTTAAGTGTAGGACCAACCGTGATTACAGAACGGCCAGAGTAATCTACACGCTTACCAAGTAAGTTCTGACGGAAACGACCTTGCTTACCTTTGATCATATCAGCAAGCGATTTAAGAGGACGTTTGTTAGAACCTGTAATAGCACGACCACGACGACCGTTATCAAGTAGCGCATCGACCGCTTCTTGTAACATACGTTTTTCGTTGCGTACGATAATATCTGGTGCAGCTAAATCTAGTAGACGCTTAAGACGGTTATTACGGTTAATAACGCGACGGTAAAGGTCATTTAGATCAGATGTCGCAAAACGACCACCGTCTAGTGGTACTAATGGACGTAAGTCAGGTGGCAATACTGGAAGTACTGTCATGATCATCCACTCAGGGTTATTACCTGATTGGTGGAACGATTCCATTAACTTAAGACGTTTAGTGATCTTTTTACGCTTAGTTTCAGAGTTAATTGTAGGTAACTCTTCACGCATTTCTGCAATTAATTGAGCAAGATCGAGTTCACGCAGTAAGTCTAATACTGCTTCAGCACCCATCTTCGCTTCAAATTCATCACCGTGCTCTTCAAGTGCATCTAGGTATTCTTCTTCACCTAATAGCTGACCACGCTCAAGCGTTGTCATGCCAGGCTCAGTTACTACGAATGATTCGAAGTAAAGAACACGTTCAATATCACGAAGCGTCATATCAAGCATTAAGCCGATACGTGACGGTAATGATTTTAAAAACCATATATGCGCAACTGGACTTGCCAGTTCTATATGACCCATACGGTCACGACGCACTTTAGTGAGTGTTACTTCAACGCCACACTTTTCACAGATCACACCACGGTGTTTAAGGCGTTTATATTTACCACATAAACACTCATAATCTTTCACTGGGCCGAAAATACGGGCACAGAATAAGCCATCGCGCTCAGGCTTGAAAGTACGGTAGTTAATAGTCTCAGGTTTCTTTACTTCACCGTATGACCATGAACGAACCATGTCTGGTGAAGCAAGACCAATGCGAATTGCATCGAATTCTTCGGTCTTATTTTGTTGCTTCAGAAACTTAAGTAAGTCTTTCACCTTAGCTCTCCTGTCGGAGTTAATCTTGAGGACGGATGTTCTCGTCCCTACATTCTATTCAGCCATAACAGATGCTGCAGCGCTAACTGCAGCATCTAATTGGCTTAATTTTCTTCCAACTCGATGTTGATACCCAGTGAGCGGATTTCTTTCAACAATACGTTGAACGATTCTGGCATACCTGGTTCCATTTTATGGTTACCATCAACGATGTTTTTATACATCTTAGTACGACCGTTCACGTCATCCGATTTCACTGTTAGCATTTCTTGTAGCGTGTAAGCAGCACCGTAAGCTTCAAGTGCCCATACTTCCATCTCACCAAAACGCTGGCCACCGAACTGTGCTTTACCACCCAGCGGCTGCTGAGTAACAAGGCTGTAAGAACCAGTAGAACGTGCGTGCATCTTATCGTCAACCAAGTGGTTAAGTTTAAGCATGTACATGTAACCTACAGTTACTTGACGTTCAAACTGATCGCCAGTACGGCCATCATAAAGTGTAACCTGACCACTTCTAGGGTAGCCGCCCAGCTCTAGCATGTCTTTGATTTCGCTTTCTTTCGCGCCATCAAATGCAGGAGTAGCAATCGGTAAACCACCTTTCAAGTTTTCAGCTAAACGACGAATTTCGTCATCAGAGAAACTAGCAATATCCACAACCTGACGAGATTCACCGATCTCATAAGCTTGTTTAATGAATTCGCGTAGCTCATGAAGCTCGCGTTGCTCTTTCATCATTTCTTCTAAGCGCTCACCAATACCACGTGCAGCTAGACCCATATGTGTTTCAAGGATCTGACCGATGTTCATACGTGATGGTACACCTAGTGGATTTAGTACGATATCTACCGTACGACCTTTGTCATCGTATGGCATATCTTCTACTGGTACGATAGTCGAGATAACACCTTTGTTACCGTGACGACCCGCCATTTTATCACCCGGTTGGATACGACGTTTAACAGCTAGGTATACTTTAACAATCTTAAGTACGCCTGGTGCTAAGTCATCACCTTGGGTAATTTTACGACGTTTGTTTTCAAACTTCTTATCGTATTCAGCTTTAAGCTCATCGTACTGTGCAGCTAGTTGCTCAAGTTCAGCTTGCTTGTCTTCTTCAGCAAGGCTTTGAGTTAGTAACTTTTCAGCATTCAGTGACGCTAAGTTGTCTTCATCGAAACCAGCTGCCACAAGTAACTTGCGTGCACGGTCTAAAACACCGGCTTCTAGAATACGGAACTCTTCGTTGAAGTCTTTTTTCGCTTCGCGAAGCTGCATGTCTTCAACTTCTAACGCACGTTTATCTTTTTCAACACCATCACGGGTGAAAACTTGTACGTCGATTACAGTACCAGTTACAGAGTTTGGTACACGTAAAGAGCTGTCTTTAACGTCAGACGCTTTTTCACCGAAGATAGCACGTAGTAGCTTTTCTTCTGGTGTTAATTGCGTTTCGCCTTTCGGAGTCACTTTACCTACTAGGATATCGCCGCCTTTAACTTCAGCACCAATATATACAACACCTGATTCATCAAGCTTGCCTAGTGCAGATTCACCCACGTTCGGTATATCTGCTGTGATCTCTTCTGAGCCTAATTTAGTATCACGGGCAATACACTGTAGTTCTTGAATATGAATAGTCGTTAGACGATCTTCTTCAACTACGCGCTCTGATAGTAAGATTGAATCCTCGAAGTTGTAACCGTTCCATGGCATGAATGCCACGCGAAGGTTTTGACCAAGGGCTAAGTCACCTAAGTCAGTCGAAGGACCATCTGCTAACACATCGCCACGAGTAACCGGTTCACCAACCATGCATGTTGGTTTTTGGTTAATACATGTATTTTGGTTAGAACGTGTGTACTTGGTTAAGTTGTAGATGTCGATGCCCGCTTCACCAGGAATGCGTTCTTCTTCATGTACATTAACAACGATGCGACTTGCGTCGGCATACATTACTTCACCACCACGTTTTGCAACAATCGTTACACCAGAGTCTTTCGCTAGTGTTAACTCAATACCAGTACCTACTAACGGTTTGTCCGCTTTCAATGTTGGTACTGCTTGACGTTGCATGTTTGAACCCATCAATGCACGGTTAGCATCATCGTGTTCTAGGAACGGGATAAGTGCGGCCGCTACAGAGATCACCTGTTGTGGTGATACATCCATATATTGTTGGTCCATGCGACCCATAAAGGTTGATTCACCTTTGTGACGACATGGAATAAGTTCATCTACAAACTCATTGGTTTCAGTTAAGTTTGAGTTCGCCTGTGCGATAACAAACTGACCTTCTTCAATGGCTGATAGGTAATCAACTTCATCAGTTACTACACCGTCTACCACTTTGCGGTAAGGTGTTTCTAAGAAACCGTAGTCATTGGTACGTGCATACGTAGACAATGAGTTAATTAGACCGATGTTTGGACCCTCAGGAGTCTCGATTGGACATACACGACCGTAGTGAGTTACGTGAACGTCACGTACTTCAAAGCCTGCACGCTCACGAGTTAGACCGCCCGGACCTAATGCAGAAATACGACGCTTGTGCGTTACTTCTGATAGCGGGTTATTTTGGTCCATAAACTGTGATAACTGAGACGAGCCGAAGAACTCTTTAACTGCTGCCGAAATAGGCTTAGCATTAATAAGATCTTGTGGCATGATCGCGTCTAGGTCACCTAAGCTTAAACGCTCACGTACAGCACGTTCTACACGTACTAAACCTACACGGAATTGGTTCTCAGCCATTTCGCCAACACTACGTATACGACGGTTGCCTAAGTGGTCTATATCATCAACATCGCCAACACCGTTACGAATAGCAATCAATACTTTCATAACCGCTACGATGTCTTCTTTGCTTAATGTGCCAGGGCCTGTGTCTGAATCGTAACCAACACGGCTATTGAACTTCATACGACCTACTGTTGATAAGTCATAGCGTTCTTCTGAGAAGAATAAGTTCTCAAATAAGGCTTCAGCCGCGTCTTTCGTCGGTGGCTCGCCTGGGCGCATCATGCGATAAATTTCTACTAGTGCTTCTAAACGGTTGCTTGATGAGTCAATGTTTAATGTATTTGACATGTAAGCGCCGCTGTCCACTTCATTGATATATAATGTATCAATAGTAGTGTGACCTGCTTTAACCAATTCAGCCATCATTTCAAGCGTTAGCTCGTCATTTGCAGTCGCGATGATTTCACCTGTTGACTCATCAACATAGTTCTTCGCTAATACACGGCCAATGATGTACTCATGTGGTACTTCTAATTGATTAATGCCTTTTTTCTCGATGCTCTTGATGTGGCGAGCCGTAACACGACGACCGCTTTCAACAAGGACTTCACCGTCTTCGCTCTTGATATCAAAAGCGGCAGTTTCACCACGTAAACGTGAAGGTACAAGTTCCATAAGAACTTTACCGTCAGCAATTTCAAACGCAGTAGTATCGAAGAAGATATCTAGGATTTCTTCACTCGTGTACTCAAGTGCACGTAAGATGATAGACGCCGGTAATTTACGACGACGGTCAATACGTACATATAAGTTATCTTTTGCATCAAATTCGAAGTCTAACCATGAACCACGGTAAGGAATTACGCGTGCGTTATAAAGCACTTTACCTGACGAGTGAGTTTTACCGCGGTCGTTATCAAAGAATACACCAGGGCTACGGTGTAGCTGAGAAACGATAACACGCTCTGTACCATTGATTACAAAAGTACCGGTATCGGTCATGAGCGGAATTTCGCCCATGTAAACTTCTTGCTCTTTAATGTCTTTAACTGTGCCTGGAGCTTCTTTGTCCATTACTACAAGACGCAGTTTCACGCGAAGTGGAGCAGAATAAGTCACACCGCGAATTTGACATTCTTTTACATCGAATACTGGCTCACCAATACGATAACTTACGTATTGAAGCTCAGAATTTCCCGAGTAGCTTTTAATTGGGAACACAGAACGGAAGGCAGCTTCCAAACCATGATCGCCATCAGCGTCCGGGACTAAGAATTTTTTAAACGATTCTAACTGCGTCGACAGTAAGAAAGGTATATCCAAAACTTGTGGACGTTTACCAAAATCCTTACGGATACGTTTCTTTTCAGAATAAGAGTAAGCCATGGGGTTCCTCAGCTTGCTGATCTTTGACCCGACCTGTTCTTGTAAGAACAGACTTAACTGGCATCTATGCCAAGATGTACAACATTTAACTGTTGTTCCAACTTAATCCCACCTCAACACTAGCAAACTATAAAGCGTTGAAATTAAAGAATAAATCAGATTTTATTTGCGCTATAAGAATAGTCGCTCTATAGCGCAAAAAGGCCGGTGATTAAATAATCACCAGCCCTTGCCTGATTTCTCAGGCAGCGAACCTAGCAAAAGCTAGATTACTTAACCTCAACTTCAGCACCAGCTTCAGTAAGTTCTTTAGCAAGAGCTTCAGCTTCTTCCTTAGAAATACCTTCTTTAACTGGAGTTGGAGCAGCTTCAACAAGTGCTTTAGCTTCTTTTAAGCCAAGACCAGTTGCGCCACGAACAGCTTTGATTGCCGCAACTTTATTAGCGCCAGCGCCAGTAAGGATTACGTCAAATTCTGTTTTCTCTTCAGCAGCTTCAGCAGCAGGACCTGCTACCATAGCAGCTGCAGCAGTTACGCCGAATTTTTCTTCCATTGCTTCAACTAGAGCAACAACGTCCATTACTGACATTTCAGCAATTGCGTCAAGGATTTGGTCTTTAGTTACAGACATTACAAATTTCCTAATAATTAACGGACTCTAAGGTCCAAATAAATTTACACCGAAAGGGATTAAACAACTTAAAATTAAGCAGCTTGCTCTTCTTTCTGTACACGTACTGCTTCAATTGTTTTACACAATTTGCCAGCAGACGCTTCTTTCATAGCGCTCATTAAGCGTGCAACAGCTTCGTCGTATGTAGGTAGAGTTGCAAGCATAGCTGCGTCTACTACATTACCTTCAAAAGCGGCCATCTTAAGTTCGAAATGCTCATTCTTTTTCGCGAAATCTGAGAAGATACGCGCAGCAGCACCTGGGTGCTCTGATGAGAAAGCGATTAAGCTTGGACCAACTAATGAGTCAGAAAGGCACTCAAACTCTGTACCTTCAAAAGCACGTTTTGCTAAAGTGTTACGGACAACTTTCATCCAAACACCATTTGCACGAGCTTCTTTACGAAGGGCAGTGATTGCACCAACTGTTACACCACGAGAATCTGCAACAACTGCAGAAAGAGCACCATTGGCTGCTTCGTTGACTTCAGCAACAATTGCTTTTTTGCCTTGAAGATTTAAAGCCATGGGTGTTACTCCTGGTTTAATGGGTTACCGTTTATCGGCTTCCCTGTTTTACTCTTCCCCATCAATAAAGATGGAGATGCTTTTTACGGCGAGAGCCAGAAGATTAGGAAAAATCTATCTGGGGATTCACACCGTCTACGTAGGTAATATTAAGGCCGAAGCCGCCTACGGTCTTGGACGGAAGCCCAATTTATCGCGTTGCCCAAAGGCGCTTCGAAATTATGGACTTCAACCCGAATTCTTTACTTTGCGATTAACTAAATTAATCAACAAAATGGCGCAAAATTATAGTACAAATTTCACGCCATGTAAACACTCAATTAAGCAACAACTGTGCTTAAAGTGCTTTGGTCAACAGAAACACCTGCGCCCATTGTTGTAGAGATAGTTACTTTCTTCAAGTAAACACCTTTAGCTTGAGAAGGTTTAGCCTTCTTAAGCGCAACAATTAGAGCTTCAAGGTTTTGTTGTAACTGCTCAGCAGTGAAATCAACCTTACCAATCGTAGTATGGATGATACCATTTTTGTCATTGCGGTAACGCACTTGACCTGCTTTCGCATTTTTAACTGCTTCTGCAACGTTAGGTGTTACAGTACCAGTTTTAGGGTTTGGCATTAGACCACGTGGGCCTAAGATTTGACCTAGTTGACCAACAACACGCATAGCGTCTGGTGATGCAACAACAACGTCAAAATTCATCTCGCCTTTCTTAACTAGTTCAGCAAGATCTTCCATGCCTACTAATTCAGCACCGGCTTCTTTTGCAGCTTCTGCATTAGCGCCTTGAGTGAATACAGCAACACGAACGTCACGACCAGTACCGTTAGGTAGTACAGTCGCACCACGAACGTTTTGATCAGATTTACGAGCATCGATACCAAGGTTAACAGCAACGTCAACACTTTCTACGAATTTAGCTGTCGCTAATTCTTTTAAAAGAGCAACTGCTTCGTTAATTTCGTAATCTTTAGTTACTTCCACTTTTTCGCGGATAGTACGCATACGTTTAGTTAATTTAGCCATTATCTTAGTCCTCTACGTTCAAGCCCATCGCACGCGCAGAACCTGCGATAGTGCGAACCGCAGCTTCTAAATCAGAAGCTGTAAGGTCTGGTTTCTTTGTCTCAACGATTTCTTCAAGTTGAGCACGAGTTACTGTGCCTACTTTTTCAGTGTTAGGACGGCCTGAACCAGATTTGATACCTGCAGCTTTCTTAAGTAAGTAAGCAGCCGGTGGCGTTTTCATGTCGAACGTAAATGAACGGTCGCCGTAAACAGAGATCACTACAGGAACTGGAGCGCCTTTTTCGATAGATTCTGTACGTGCGTTGAACGCTTTACAGAATTCCATGATGTTTACACCGTGTTGACCTAGTGCTGGACCTACTGGAGGACTAGGGTTAGCCATACCAGCAGCAACTTGTAGCTTGATTAGAGCTTCAACTTTCTTAGCCATTATAAATACCTCATTAGGTGGGTCTTAGCCTTGTGCGCGCGAGGACGCGTACTCTAGCGGCTTCCCAGTTTAAAAATTGGTTTCTCACTTTTTAGTAAACAGTTAAACAAACGTTTTCCCTGAATACAAAAAGGCCGCTGATTATAAGTTAATCAGCGGCCTTTTTCAAGCTTCGTGCCAAAAATTAAGAAACTTTTAACACAACGCTTTAAATCAATTACTTATCTTGTTCAACTTGACCAAACTCAAGTTCAACTGGCGTAGAACGACCAAAAATAAGTACCGATACTTTTACGCGGCTCTTTTCGTAGTCAACTTCTTCAACCACACCACTAAAGTCAGCAAATGGACCATCAGTAACACGAACCACTTCACCTGGTTCAAATAATGTTGCTGGTTTAGGCGCTTCAGCGTTTTCTTGTAGGCGATTAAGAATGCGATCAGCTTCTTTAGAACTAATTGGTGCAGGACGGTCTGATGTGCCACCAATAAAGCCCATAACACGTTCAGTGCTATTTACTAAGTGCCAGCTTGCATCGTTCATATCCATTTGTACTAGTACGTAACCTGGGAAGAATTTACGCTCAGACTTACGCTTTTGACCAGCACGCATCTCAACTACTTCTTCAGTAGGAACTAATACTTCACCAAAGCTATCTTCTAGGCCTTTGATTTTAATGTGCTCTAATAATGTTTGAGCAACACGCTTCTCATAACCTGAGAAAGCTTGTACTACGTACCAACGTAGTTTCTTTTCGTTATTCTCATCCGACATGGGATCAGATCTCCAATCCAGTTAAAAAGCCTACAGCGCGGAATAAAATGCCATCTAATCCCCAAAGGATAAGTGCCATAATCACTGTTGCAACCATTACGATTAATGTCGTGTGCGTTGTTTCTTGACGCGTTGGCCAAATTACTTTGCGTACTTCAATACGCGCTTCTTTAGCAAAAGCAAGGAATGTACGTCCCTTAAAAGTTTGCGAAGCAATAGCTAAACCCGCCGCTATTGCAACCACAACGCCAATAGCACGTAGTAATACAGACTGATCTGCAAACATATGATTACCAACGACTGCGCCTGCAAGTAGCGCAATTGCTACTAACCACTTTACTGACTCCATCCCACTTGATGGTGTTTCTATATTCGTGCTCATAATATTATTACCTTAACTACAGACACAACAACCCTGCACGTCGACAGGGTTAATCCATTAAAATCTAAACTTAAAAACAAGCTTACTCAAACCGATTTTTAGTTCTAGACTTTATTCACTTTGTAAAAATTGGCAGGGGCGGAGAGATTCGAACTCCCAACCGTCGGTTTTGGAGACCGCTGTTCTACCAATTGGAACTACGCCCCTGCAAAGTGGATGCCTATTATACTTACGCAATCCATTAACACAAGAGTAAAAAGATACCCATAACTTAAAATCTCATTGGCCACACTCAAAATCAAACTTAACATTAATAAAAAAGCAGTTTATGATTGTTTCACTTTTAGGAATATTAATAGCACAAGGAAGCGGGTGCATTTACTTCATACACTTTACAAAATCGTGATTCTAAGCGTTTTATGCTTATTTCACAGTGCACTCGTCGCGCGCGCTATTCACTTAGATACATATTCTAGTGAACAGGGGTTATCGCAAAATTCGATTACTTGCAGTATCACTGACAAGCAAGGGTTTCACTGGTTTTCGACACAAGGCGGTCTTAATCGCTTTGATGGTTATGAGTTTAAACGCTTTAAGTCTCACCCTACTGAGGCTAGCATTTCAGGAAACTGGGTCACCGATTGTCTGGCTGCCGATCAACATGCTATTTGGTTTTCTACCGCCAGTAATGGTTTAAATTTACTTGATACTCAAACCGGCCAATTTAAGGTTTTTAATACGCACACTGAGTTGGCTATTACTGATAACCGCATTTGGTCATTGGCTTCAGATAGCCTAAATAATATTTGGTTAGGCCATGAGCATGGAAAGTTAACGCGTCTAAATATAGTCAAGAATGAAGTAGAGTCGCTTAGCTATAATAGCCCCGAGCAAGCTAATACAGTCATACAAGATATTGTTATAGATACACAACAAAATGTCTGGTTAGCAACCAACGAAGGATTAATTAAGTTTAACCCAAAGCATAAAACCTTTAATCACATTGCAGGAAGTCATAAAAATTTATGGCGGCTGCAATTAAATGCACAAGGGCAGCTATTAGTAGCAAGCAAACAAGGGCTTAGCCTATTTAACCCTAAAACAGAGGCTTTTCTAGAGTTTGCTCAGTTTGCAGGTGTATGGATCACCGATATCTTAGTTGACGACACCGATACCTTGTGGCTAACAAGTTATGGTAAAGGTTTATTTTACAAAACAGAGCAAAGTACATCTAAAAATAATTTTCAGCACATACCGCACAATAAGCAGCAACTAAATGGGCTTGCTAATGATTACTTATTGTCACTTTATCAAGATCGGTTCGGTATCATTTGGATTGGTACAGATGGCTATGGGTTACAACGTTATGATAAAAAGCAAAATCAATTTTCGCATCAACAGCACTTGAGCGATGATGACAATACCATTAGTCATAATTTTGTTCGCGCTCTACTCAAAGATACACAAGGCCAATTATGGGTTGGTACTCGTGACGGTTTAAACAAACAAACCGACACAGGTTTTAAGCACTATAAAGTTAACTCAAAATTACAAAGCGGCCTAACCAATAATAATGTCTTTAGCCTGCATGAAGATAACAAGCAGCGACTTTGGATTGGCACTTATGGCGGCGGATTACTGCAATATAAACCAACTGAAGATAATTTTATTACCTATACAATGCAAAGCCATCAGCTTAGCAGCGATCGTGTTTATGCGATAACGAGCGATCCTAAAGGAAATTTATGGCTAGGTAGCAATCAAGGTTTAACACGCTTTAATCCCGACACCTTAGAGGTTCAACATTACAAGCACGACGACTCGACTAATAGTCTTGCTAACAATACCGTGTTTACTCTGCTTTTTGATCAAAATACAAACGGATTATGGGTCGGGACGCGTGCAGGTTTAGATTATCTAAGCATGGAAGATGAATCATTTACTCATTACCCCGCCAATCAGGTATCGCAAACTGGTTTAAGCCATAATATGGTCACCTCTTTGCACCTACAAAATAACGATACTTTATGGGTGGGTACCTTTGGTGGTTTAAACCGCCTTGATAAAAAAACACAAAAAATCTCTTACATTACCGAACATGATGGATTACTAAACGATAATATTTTTGCCATTAAAGATGATAGTAAAGGCTACTTATGGCTAAGCAGTAACCAAGGACTGACTCGCTATAATCCCACGAATCAAGCTATGCAGCATTTTTTACCTCGTGACGGCGTGCAGCATAATTCGTTTATTTTAGGTGCTGCTTTTCAAGCACCTGATGGCGAGCTATTTTTTGGCGGAATCAATGGCTTTAATCAGTTTTACCCTAGTAAACTGCAACTGAGTACTTCAGCACCAACCCCAGTATTAACTGAGCTATTAATTTACAACCAAGCAAGTGAAACAAAAAACTACTTAACAGATAAAAAACAGCCCGCAAAACTAATAAACCATACTAAAAAACTCTCTTTTCCAACCAGCCAAGGGGTCATTGGCTTTAAATATGCCGCCATTAATAACGCTTCATCGGCTAATCAATACCAGTATGCTTACAAGCTAAATGGTTTAGATAAGCAATTTATCTATACCGATGCAAGCCAACGACAAGTTAACTATTCACAGCTAAGTGCAGGTAACTATCAATTACAATTAAAAGTAAAAGATCAATACGGGCAATGGAGCAAAGTTCACACTATGCTAAAGCTGACAGTGACGCCTCCTTGGTGGCAAACGCAATTAGCCTATGCGGCTTATTTTATAATAGTTTTGATTATTACATGGTTAATTTTAGCGTCACGCTATCGAGCTAAAACCGCAGAGCAACTCATTCAACAAGAAAGAAAGCTCAATCAGCTAAAGACCCAATTTTTAGATAACATCAGTCATGAACTTAAAACGCCATTGAGCTTAATTTTAGCGCCAGTAGAAAACTTACAACAGCAACAACTTGGTGCTCAAGCACAACAACAAGTTTCTATAATTAAGCGCAACGGGCACCGCCTTCTTAATTTAATCAATGAGTTATTACAGTTAAGTCAGCGTCCAAGTTCGGCTACAGAGTATGTATCCGCTTATTCTTTAAGCCCTTTTGTAGCGCAAATAGTAGACGACTTTGCTATTTTGTTTGCCCAAAAAAATATTAATTTTTCCTTTAAAGACACGACGCAACAGCCTAGTTACATAAATTTAGAAACTAAACATACTTTATCTATTATTGATAATTTATTGACCAATGCACTTAAATACACCCCATCAGATGGAACCGTTAATCTAACGCTTTCTAACACAAACAATAATGTTGTTATAACGGTATCTGATACTGGTATTGGTATTGAAGAGCACCAGCAAGCGCTTATTTTTGAACGCTTTACTCGTATTGCAACACACAACCAAACAGGCAGTGGTATAGGTCTCGCTCTGGTTAAGCAGCTTGTAGAGCAATACGACGGGCAAATTTCATTAGCCAGTAAAATAAACAAAGGAAGTTGTTTTACAGTCACGTTGCCATTGTGTGAATCAGATAACTTATTAACGGATAAACAACTAGCGTCCTCTCAAACTATGCTGGTAGAAAACAACAAAAAACTACTCATTGTTGAAGATAACGAGGAAATGCGTGAGTTACTGGTTTCATTATTTAGTGATAACTACACCTGCTTCACCGCTAATAATGGAGAAGAAGGGCTAGTGCTGTGCCAAACTCAAATGCCCGATATAGTGCTCAGTGACGTAATGATGCCTACGATGGATGGATATCAACTTCTCAGTGCCATTCGCTCAGATATCTCTATTAATCATATCCCTGTTTTATTACTCTCTGCCAAAGCAGACAATCGCAGTCGAATAAAGGGGCTTGATTTGCTGGCCGATGACTACCTGTGTAAACCCTTTGAAGCATCATTATTAAAAAGTCGGGTTCATGGCTTATTAGGCATTCGTGATGCGTTAAATAAGCACCTAATAAAACAGTTATCAGCCCAAGCACATGCTGTGACCTTAGATGTACAAATAGAGCAGAATAAAGATTACACGTTTACAGAACGCTTAAAAACAATCTTGCGTGAAAATTACCAAAATGAACTGTTTAGCGTGGAAGAGTTTGCCAGTGCAATGTGTTTGAGCCCTCGTGCACTGCAATTAAAAATGAAAGCACTTTTTGACATTACACCCAGCGATTACATTCGCAATACCCGCTTAGAATATGCAGCAAAATTATTAACTGATAGCGACTTAACCATAGGTTTAGTTGCAGATAACACCGGCTTTAGCTCTCAAAGTTACTTTGCCCGTTGTTTCAAAGCCAAATATTTACTTACACCAAAACAATACAGAGAAGCGCAAACATGTAAAAGTAATTAGCTTCGCGTGTGTACTCAAAGCTTTCGCCTGAGTACTATTTTTAAGCTACTGATTTATTTAAATTAACCTTAATTAGCCATTGCTAAAAAAATAACTACAAATGTAATTAAGCACATAAATTAAGGAAAATCCTATGCTCTCATCCATACAAAAAACGCTACTTGCCACAGCATTAATAACCAGCTTAAGCGCATGCCAAAGCACCTCAACAAACGTTACTTCAAATCAAAACTCGCCTGACATTAATGAAGTAAGCAAACAGCAATACAATGGCCCTAAAGCACGTATCGCCGTGGCGCGTTTCACTGATAAGTCGAATAACTCTAGATGGTGGCGAAAAGAAATTGGTGAAGGTATGGCAGATCAACTTACCACCGCACTTGTTGGCACTAATCGCTTTATTGTATTGGAGCGCCAAGCACTAGACGCTGTGCTTTCAGAGCAAGATTTAGCTGTATCAGGCAGAGTGAGTGCACAATCGGGTGCTGCGTATGGCGAAATTGAAGGCGCTGAGATTGTCGTCGTTGCAGCGGTTACTGAATTTGATGATGACAGTTCAGGGGCAAGTGTTGGTTCAGGCGGCTTTATTGGTGATGTGTTTAGTTCTGTTTCAGCTGGCTTTTCTGGATCGCACATGGCTATTGATTTACGCTTAATTGATACGCGCACTTCACGTATTCTGGCCGCTACTAGCGTTGAGGGTGGTAGCAAAGATTTTGATTTTACCAGCGCAGCGACTAACTTTGGTGGCGCACTCGTTGGAGGAAGCCTTAGTGGTTGGTCAGACACTCCAAAAGAAAAGGCACTACGAGAAGTAATAATTAAAGCCGTTGAATTTTTAGAAACTAAAATTCCAGATACCTACTATCGTTATAACCAAAACAACACGCTTGCAGCAGGCTATACAGCGCCACCGCCGCCAAAAGTAACTAGTAAAAAAGCAGTACCTGCTGCCGTCGCTGTCGATGTGCCGAATCATAGAATGCCACATTACGAAAAAATGGACTTGGCTATGTCTCGTATGAACTTGGTTTGCTTAGGGTATTTAAAAAACCAACCTAATTATGAAGAGTTTGAAACTGAAGACGTTAAGTACGACCGTCAAACTGTATTAGCACTGCGCGAGTATCAACAAGAGAAGAGCTTGAAAGTAACGGGCCTTGCCGATGAAACAACAAAGAAATCTTTAGATGACTCAAAATGTTTAGCAAAAACTCAACAGTCAGGGCTAGAAAGCTTAGGCAACATGTTTAAGTTTAACTAATCAGCATCTTTGATTTTTAATTAAGCAATAAAAAAGCGGCTACTCTATAGCCGCTTTTAATCTACTCGTAATAACTCACCGCGATAAAAATCACACAGTAACCATATTTGTTCAAATTGATGGGTATTTGGAAAACATACTTTTTTGACTGCCGCTTCAAAGTCGCTCTTATGCCAAATAGTACTAGCGTTACGAATTAACAACCACGTACGCTTTGAATAATAACGCTTAGTCGCTTTTTGTTTTAATAAGCGCTCCAACGCTGATTGCAACCGGTGTTCGCTTGGTTGTTGCGCCATGTCGGCTAAATCACGCTGCATTTGTATCGACAGTGGCCGGCCTAACACGGCCATGGCTTCCGTTTCACTGGCGTATAAATGCGCCACCTCTATATCGAGTTTCTGATTTTCTTGATAACAGCTTACATCGGGTCTATTTGGTTCATTGTGCCAAATATGGCGCATATGAATTCCCATTTGCTGTTCATAACATCGCAAAAACAACTTGGCCGCATCGTGCTCTAATTGTTGTTTTTCGGCATCACTGCTGCGCTTCATTCAACACCTTATAAACGTCATTTAACAGCGATGAAGCGCCAAACCTAAATGTTTCTGGTGCTAAATAATCATGCCCCATAATCTCGGTTGCTAGTTGCAAATAAGCATTTGCATCTACTGCGGTCTTGACTCCACCAGCAGCCTTAAAACCAACTCGCTTTGATGATTTTTTGATGGCTTTAAGCATTATTTCAGTTGCTTCAAGCGTGGCATTTACTGCTACTTTTCCTGTACTGGTTTTTACAAAATCAGCTCCGCCTTGAATGGCAAGCTCGGTTGCTTGAGTAATAAATGCTGCTGTTTTTAGCTCGCCAGTTTCAATGATCACTTTGAGCTTAGCACGGCTGCCACATACCTTTTTACTTTCACTAACGTATTCCAGCACGATATCGGCTTCACCTTTTAAAAGCGCTTTATAAGGAATAACTAGGTCAATTTCATCGGCCCCCCGCTCTATGGCTATCAGGGTTTCATTGAGTACTTCATTGAGTGGCGCATCACCAGAGGGAAAGTTAGTTACGGTGGCCACCTTTACATGGCTCAATAAGCGATTAGCAAGTGCTATTTTAGCGTCATCAACAAATTCACTAAACACACAAAGCGCAGCAGGCGTGCCTAGCTTAGGGTTTATACTGTTTACTAATGCGTTAATACTGGCTTGACTATCATCAGTGTTTAAACTGGTTAAGTCCATTAAGCTAACGGCTAGCGTGGCGTTTTGAGTATTGTTTGTCATTTTATGCCTATGAAATTGTGTGACCTTAAACTATATAAGAGCATCATAGCTTAAACTTGCTATAGCTCATAACCAAACACTATAAGCGCGTTTTTTATACTAAATGTCACTCTACCCCTTACTAAATACGATTTAGACCTAAAAAACATGATTCATATAACTTTTAAGAATATCAACTAAGATTTAATTATTTTTTACTTATCAATAGCCACTATATTCTGCTTCTCAGTTAAACACTTTATTATTTTTTAGGGGCGTTATTCAGTGCAATATTTACCTATCTTTACCAAACTCGACAACAAACCCGTATTGGTTGTTGGCGGTGGAGAGGTTGCCTTGCGAAAATGCCGTGCGTTTTTAAAAGCACGTGCCGATGTAACGCTAGTTGCCCCTTGGTTTTGCGAAGAATTAAAAGAACATGCGCATAATAATGAAGTAACATTAATTGATGCCTATTTTGAAGAGTCGCATCTTGATGGCAAAATTTTGATTATTGCCGCCACCGACAACGATGAAGTAAACAACACCGTATTTGAACTCGCCAATGCGCGTAATGTGTTTGTGAACGTGGTGGATGATCAACCTAAATGTACCTTTATTTTCCCCTCTATTGTTGATCGCAACCCAATTACCATTGCGATTTCAAGTGCAGGTACCGCGCCGGTTTTAGCAAGGCGCTTACGTGAAAAGCTCGAAACACTTATTCCGCAGCATATCGGCCCACTCGCTAACTTGGTCGGTGGCTTTCGCCATAAAGTAAAGCAACGCTTTAAACATTTTGCTGATCGTCGCCAATTTTGGGAAGGCGTGTTTGATTCATCAGTAGTAAGCAAAGTCCAAACCGGTGATACCCATGGCGCTGAGCAACAACTAGAGCAAATGCTAGATGCCAAAGTTGAACCAGAAGGCGAAGTATACGTAGTCGGTGCAGGCCCAGGCGATCCAGAGCTACTCACACTAAAAGCGCTGCAACTAATGCAACAAGCCGATGTGGTGGTATATGATTACTTGGTATCCGATGAGATCATGGAATTAGTGCGTCGCGATGCCGATTTAATCTGTGTGGGTAAGCGCTTAGGCGATCACAGCGTAGCTCAAGAAGATACAAATAAGATGTTGGTTGATTTAGCACAACAAGGTAAAAAAGTGTGCCGAATTAAAGGGGGCGACCCATTTATTTATGGCCGTGGTGGCGAAGAAGTCCAAGTACTGGCAGCCAATAACGTAAATTACCAAATAGTGCCAGGTATAACGGCAGCCGCGGGATGTAGTGCCTACGCAGGTATTCCTTTAACGCATCGCGACCATGCTCAGGCTATTCAGTTTGTTACCGGACACTGCAAAAAAGAAGGACAAGAACTTAATTGGCAGTCGCTTGCACAAAAAAACCAAACACTGGCTATTTATATGGGGGTGATTAAATCGCCGCATATTCAAGCCGAGCTATTAAAACATGGGCGAGCAGCAACAACACCAGTGGCCATAATTGAAAACGGCACACGCAAAAATCAACGTGTTGTCACAGGACAGTTAGACCAATTAGCGCAGCTCATTGAGCAACATCAAATTATTTCACCCGCTTTACTGATTATTGGTGAAGTAGCTTCGCTGCATCAAGAATTACACTGGTTTGGCGAAAAAGCACAGATCAGTAGCTTTGCTCAACCGCTGACAGACGTAGCGTAGTTTAACAGATTTTAATTTAATCATTTTAGTAGGACGACCAACAATGGCTTTAACTCACCTTCAGCAACTTGAAGCTGAAAGTATCAAAATCATGCGCGAAGTCGCCGCTGAGTTTGAGAACCCAGTTATGCTTTACTCAATCGGTAAAGACTCATCGGTACTTTTGCATTTAGCTCGTAAAGCATTTTACCCTGCAAAAATTCCGTTTCCGTTATTACACGTAGACACCAACTGGAAGTTTCGTGAAATGATTGAGTTTCGCGACCGTTTAGCCAAAGAGTATGGCTTTGATTTAATCGTACACAAAAACCCTGAAGGCATCGAAATGGGTGTAGGCCCATTCACCCATGGTTCGGGTAAACATACCGATATCATGAAAACCCAAGGATTAAAGCAAGCGCTCAACAAGTACGGTTTTGATGCAGCATTTGGTGGCGCACGCCGTGATGAGGAAAAATCACGGGCTAAAGAGCGCGTGTATTCATTTCGTGATAAACACCATCGCTGGGATCCTAAAAACCAACGTCCTGAGCTTTGGAATACCTATAACAGCCAAGTGAATCCAGGTGAGAGTATTCGAGTATTCCCACTATCTAACTGGACTGAACTAGATATTTGGCAATACATTTATCAAGAAAATATCGAAATGGTGCCACTGTACCTTGCTAAAGAGCGCCCTGTAGTAGAACGCGACGGTACCTTAATCATGGTAGATGACGATCGCATGCCGCTTAATGAAGGTGAAGTACCACAAATGAAGTCGGTTCGCTTTAGAACCTTAGGCTGTTATCCACTCACTGGCGCGGTTGAATCAACGGCAAGCAGCCTAACAGAAATTATTGAAGAAATGTTGCTATCGTCGTCATCTGAACGTGAAGGTCGGGTGATTGATCATGATTCAGCAGGCTCTATGGAGAAGAAAAAACGTGAGGGGTATTTCTAATGTCTAACCTAAATAACGATACATTTAACGAAGTAAAAGAAATTGGTATAGACGCTTACCTAGCACGTCAACAAGATAAAAGCTTATTACGTATGCTAACGTGTGGCAGCGTGGATGATGGTAAATCAACCCTAATTGGCCGCCTACTGCACGATAGTCACCAAATTTATGAAGATCAGCTAGCTGCACTTCATAAAGATAACGAAAAAGTAGGTAATGCCGGTGAAGAACTTGATTTAGCATTGTTAGTTGATGGCCTACAAGCTGAGCGTGAGCAAGGCATAACAATTGACGTAGCGTACCGTTATTTCTCAACCGCTAAGCGTAAGTTTATTATTGCCGACACCCCTGGGCATGAGCAGTACACCCGTAACATGGTAACGGGTGCATCAACCAGTGATGTTGCCATTATTTTAGTGGATGCACGTTATGGCGTGCAGGTACAAACTAAGCGCCATAGCTTTATTTGTGACTCATTAGGCATCAAACAGTTTGTGGTTGCGGTTAACAAAATGGATATTGTTGATTTTGACGAAACCGTTTATGAAAAAATTAAAGCCGATTATTTAAAATTTGCCGAGCAACTTAACGTATCAAACATTAAGTTTGTGCCTATGTCGGCGCTTAAAGGCGATAATGTAGTAACTCGCTCTGCACACACTCCTTATTACACCGACAAACCATTGCTTGAGCTGTTAGAAGACTCTCCGGCAGCTGAAATCGACACTGGTTTTGAAGCGCGCCTTCCGGTGCAGTATGTGGTACGTCCTAATTTAAACTTCCGTGGTTTTCAAGGCACGCTGACCTCAGGTAAATTACGCGTTGGCGATGAGATAAAAGTACTGCCTTCAGGTAAAACATCCAATATTAAAGAGATTGTTACTTTTGATGGCAACCTCGACACCGCCGAAGCAGGCCAAGCAATCACGGTTACTCTTAATACTGAAATAGATATTAGCCGAGGGGACGTTATTGTGCCTGCGAATTCGCAAGCGCAAGTAACCAACCAATTACAGGCTAAAATTGTATGGATGCACGAATCGCCATTAGTACTAGGTAAAAGCTATAACTTAAAACTAGGCAGCAAAAACACCTCGGCTATGGTCACAAAAATAGACCACACTATTGATGTAAACACCCTAGAGCATGGCAGCGCAGATTCATTACAATTAAACGAAATTGCGATTGTGACACTGGAGCTCACCGAGACTATTTTAGCGGATCAGTACCATCACAATCACGAAACAGGTTCGTTTATTCTTATTGACCGTTTATCAAACTTAACGGTTGCAGCAGGAATGATAGAACAGGTACTACAAAGTGAAGAAAATGCGGGTAAATTTAGCGACTTTGAAGTTGAGTTTAATGCCCTCGTACGCAAACACTTTCCACATTGGCAAGCGCTTGATATTTCAAAGCTATAACGTTTAATAACCGCCTGTTAGGAATATTTAAAGCATGGTAGAACAGCTCATTTTAACAGGCATTATGTTGCTTTTAGTCGGGTGCCTATTTGGCACCCGTATTAACCCTGCGTGGTTATTTGTCAGTGCCATAGGCACCAGCTACCTAGCGGGGTTAATTGACTTAGAAAGCATGCTGGTTAATTATACTAACCCATCATTAATTACCTTAGTGTTATTAATTTTAGTGTCGATAGCGATAGAAAAAACCACGCTTATTCAACGCTTAGCTAAATCGTTATCCAGTGGCAGTTTAGTTAAATCAGTGACCAAGCTTGGGCTTTCTACAGCGTTTTTGTCTTCCTTTACTAACAATACCGCGGTGGTTGCCTCCTTAATTACCGCCATAAAAGATAACCCAAACCACTCCCCTTCAAAGCTGTTGCTACCCTTGTCGTACACCGCAATTTTAGGCGGTACTATTACACTCATCGGTACCTCTACTAACTTAATCGTAAATGGCTTTGCAGTAGATGCGGGGATGGCGCCATTAGGCTTTTTTGATTTTACCTTAGTGGGTTTAGGCGCACTCAGTGTGGGCTTAATCACTATTTTAGTGATGCTAAAATGCCTGCCCGACAACGGCAAAAATAGCCAAGAGGTGGTGCCTTTTTATTTAGAAGGGAAAGTACAAACCGGCTCTAAACTAATAAACCGCACCGTAGAAGAAAACGGTTTACGCGATTTAAAAGACTTGTTTTTGGCTGAAATTATTCGCGATGGCAATCGCATTTGCGCCGTGACCCCCCAACATATTATTCAACAAGACGACATACTGCTGTTTGTAGGCGATATAAAGTCGGTACCTTTGCTCACTCGCTTTGACGGCTTAAAAGTGGTGCACGACAAACACGAAAAAGACATAGAACACCTCGTTGAAGTTGTCGTTAGTCAGTCGTCTAAATTAATTGGCAAAACGGTAAAAGAAGCCCGCTTTAGAGAGCAATTTCATGCGGCCGTTATTGCTATTCGCCGTGGTCATGACCGCTTACAAGGCGGGCTTGGGCAAGTGCGCTTACAAGCGGGTGACTCATTAATCCTCGCCCCTGGTAAAAGCTTTTATGATTTAACTAACTTAAAACGCGAATTTGTGTATATTTCAGGGCTTGATTTACAAACCCACCTCGGTGCAAAGCAATCAAATATTGTGTTGTTAAGCTTTGCGGGTGTGCTGGGATTAAGTATTTTAGGTGCAGTACCGCTGGTTAAAGGCTTGTTAGTGTTACTTATTGGCCTAATGCTGTGTGGTACTATTAAGCTGAGCGAAATAAAGCGTCGCTTTCCTATTGAGTTACTTGCCGTAGTAGGCAGTGCCATAGGTTTAGCTAAGCTGATGATAGGCACCGGCCTTGCTGGGCAAATATCAGACGCCATGTTTGTAGTGCTTGGCGACTTTGGCCCTTATGGCGCGTTTATCGCAATCTTTTTAATGACGGTGTTATTTACCGAATTGATCACTAATAACGCCGCAGCGGCACTGTCGTTTCCGGTTGCCTACTCATTGGCTATTGGCTTTAACGTAGAACCTTTGCCGTTTATTATGGCGGTTGCATTTGGTGCCTCAGCCAGCTTTATTTCACCTTTTGGTTATCAAACTAACTTAATGGTTTATAGCGCGGGTAACTACCGACTAAAAGACTATGTAATGATGGGGCTACCCCTTTCTATTATTTATTCAATTACCGTACTAACTTTGATCCCGCTGGTATTTCCGTTTTAATGCCCGCGCTTATAGCATAAAGAGACACAGCAAATGGATAACAATATTGTTTGGCATAATTACGCCATCACTAAAGTACAGCGCAGCGAACAAAAAAAGCATAAGAGCGCTATTATATGGTTTACTGGTTTTTCTGGCTCAGGTAAAAGCACCGTTGCGAATGCTTTAGAAGCGGCACTCAATCAGCAAGGCGCGCACACGTACCTACTTGATGGCGACAATGTACGCCATGGTTTATGTAAAGATTTAGGCTTTAGCGATGCCGATCGCGTTGAAAATATCCGCCGCGTAGGCGAAACCGCCAAGCTAATGGTTGACGCTGGTTTGTTAGTCCTTACTGCGTTTATATCTCCTTTTAAAGCTGAGCGTGACATGGTTCGTGAATTAGTAGATGAGGGTGAATTTATCGAAGTTTTTATCGACACCCCTCTTGAGGTGTGCGAAAGCCGCGATCCAAAAGGCTTATATAAAAAGGCGCGCGCCGGTGAAATTAAACACTTTACTGGGATTGATTCAACTTACCAGCCGCCGGTTAATCCTGAAATAATTTTAGATACCAGTAAAAACACCCTAGACCAATCGGTAGCTCAGCTGATAACGTATCTAAAACATCAGCATATACTATAGGCCCATGTAATGAATCAGACTGAACTGCTAGAAGAAACCCTTATTCTCGCCCGCAAAGCGGGAAGCGCGATTATGGGTATTTACAATAAAGACTTTAACGTTGAGTACAAAGCCGATGAAAGCCCTGTAACCGACGCCGACTTAGCAGCTCATAAAATCATTAGTGCAGGACTAAAAGAGCTCACCCCCGATATTCCTGTGCTTAGTGAAGAAAGTGCCGATATTGGTTGGGATGTACGCCAAACATGGAAAAGCTACTGGCTGGTTGACCCAATCGATGGCACCAAAGAATTTATAAAAAAGAACGGCGAGTTTACCGTTAATATTGCCCTAATCGAAAATGGCAAACCGGTTTTAGCCGTGGTTGATGCCCCTGCACTGGGTGTATCGTACATAGCCGCTGAAGCCATTGGTGCTTTTAAAGATAAAGGCGATGAGCGCATCGAGCTTAAAGTTACCACCAAGCCTAACAAAGGCCTTATTCGTGTTGTAGGTAGCCGCTCGCACCCTTCCCCTGATTTAGCTGAATTTGTAAAACGCTTTGATGAGGTTGAAATGGTGTCAAAAGGTAGCTCACTGAAACTGTGTTTAGTCGCCGAAGGCAGCGCCGACATATACCCGCGCTTAGGCCCAACTTGTGAATGGGATACCGGAGCAGGCCACGCCATCGCCGAAATAGCCGGAGCAAAAGTCACTCAACTTGATGGAAGCCCGCTTTTGTACAACACCAAAGATGAATACTTGAATCCGTATTTTATTGTGAGTGCGATAGAAGAGTAAGGGTAGTTTTTAGTGGTTAGCTATCAGTTGTCAGCAAGACAAGTGGTAGCTTTAACTCTTTGATGTTACCAGTTGATGTCTAGCAAACGGTGAAAAAACATGCCTAATTTATTACTTGCTAGGTTTTAAGTACATCATACTACCTTTAAATACATCAAATAACTCACAATGAAACTTTTGAAGACTATCAATTAGCTCCTCAATTTCCCTTAGATTACGAGTAAACTCGGGATTTGATTCTTGCGTACCAGGTAATGAATTAATTTGCATTAAGTTTAGCCAGGCTGATGCATCAGAGTCTACTTGAAATAACCAATCGGTCACAATACCGTCAAAATAAAAATCAGCTAGGGCGAGTGCCTCTTGAAGCTCTTCGTATAACTTATCATCGACCACACGATTTATATCAACGCTACGCAAAAACCTTTTAACAACTATATAAATATGCAGTTTATTTGAGTTACTTTCACGCTTCTCTTTATCAACATTAAGCTTCCACTGCTGGTATGCAATAAAGCCTACTGAGATGGCAATTACAGGGCTTAATAAAGCCGAAAAGATATCAATAACTTGCTTAGCTGTACTTAACGCTTCCAATTTAAATTCCTTTTAAGTTAACCCATTTAGATCTTTTTTAAGTTTTGTAAGTCAAAAAAGAAAGTCCTATCCCTATTTATCTACAACCCTAACGATTTTGCTGGGCGATAAAAGCAAGCGAGTGTTGATTGAATAAGTCAGGGCGTTCTACGTTACAAACATGGCCGCATTGGTGAATAGTTTGCAGTACGCTATTTTTATGGCGCTTAACCATTTCTTTAACCGGGCCAAGGAACATGTGATCTTCTTTACCCATAATGTAAAGAATGGGTATATCAATGTCTTTTTCTTTGAAATATTGCATTAAAGGGTTTACGTCCATGGCTAATTTAAACCATTTTATAAACTCTTTTTGACACAAGCGTTTTGCTTCACGAACAAACAAAAGTCGGGACTCTTTATGGCGCTTTTTCGGCATCATAATAAAAGCAAATAAACGATACAGCCACATGTAAGGCAACAAGTGTTTAAAGGTATTGCCTAAATAAACCAAAGTATTACTACGGGTATTAAAACGAGTAACCGCTCCACCTAGCACCATGCTAGAAACATATTGCGGGGCGATTTCTGCAATATTTCGAATAAGAATTGTGCCCAATGAAATACCAACAAAGTGTGCGCTGGTGATATTGTTATGATCTAACACATCAATAATGTCTTTAGAAACATTATTAAATGAGTAATTATTATCTACAAAGTTTTGTAATAGATCATTAGATTTACCGTGACCGCGAAGATCAAGCAACAACACATTATATTCTTTTTTATAAGCTTTAAGCTGACGAAACCAGATTGCCGAACTACCCCCTGCGCCATGGACAAATACTACCCATGTTTTACTGGTTTCGTGCACAAAAATAGTATGGAAAAGAATGTCTTTGCTCATTGCAATTAGCGGCCTATTTACTTCATTTGGCTTATTGAATTGTAGAAAGTATAACCGAGTTTAGAAAAAATCTCTTATGAAGTTCCGATTAATGGCTTGAATATTACAGGATAAAACCCGTTTTGAGTTATTAGCTATCAATTAACTGGCCAAGAAAGTGAGCAAGTACTCTCAATTCTCATAAGTACACTTATCAATCATTCACTGAGTTAATCTATACCAAGTACACATTGACTTGAAAATAACTTTTCAGATTATATGTCCCGCCTTTCACACCAATCATGCTGATTATTCACGCATTTCGCGGCATATTCCTGCACTAATTGCGCAGCTTTTAAACACTGTTTCATATTCGTGACAGTCAGTAACTAATACGCTACAACAAATTTATATCCAAGACATAAAAACACATGAAATGAGTGCCTAAAAACTATATTCTTCGGCGCAATTATTATGATAAATAATGGATACACACACATGACAACATCTCAAGGTGCAACGCTTTCAAATGCACCAGCACAAGACGCACACACGTCTAAATCAAAATGGAATCTGCATGATACGCAGTGGACACTTAGTCTTTTTGGCACCGCAGTAGGTGCAGGTATTTTATTTTTACCGATTAACATTGGTATTGGTGGTTTTTGGCCGCTGATTATTATGGCGTGTTTAGCCTTTCCGATGACCTTTTTAGCCCACCGTGGCTTGGCGCGTTTTGTATTATCGTCAAAAAATAAAGAGGCTGATTTTACCGATGTGGTAGAAGAGCACTTTGGCGTAAATGCGGGTCGACTGATCTCCTTGTTATACTTTTTATCAATTTTTCCTATTTTGCTTATTTACGGTGTGGGTTTAACCAATACGGTAGACAGCTTTATGGTCAATCAGCTAGGGATGGAGTCGCCGTCACGCGTTGCGTTATCGGGTATCTTAGTTGCGCTGATGATTGGCTTAATGATGGGCGGTGAGCGCTTAATGCTGCGCGCCTTTGCTATTTTAGTGTATCCGTTAGTGGGTATATTATTCTTTTTATCGCTGTATTTAATCCCAAGCTGGCAAATGCCGGATACAAGTTTGCCTGAGCTAGGCAGCTTTAGTAAAACACTTTGGTTATCAATTCCTATTATTGTATTTTCGTTTAGCCATGCAGCGGCTATTTCAAGCTTTGTTAATAAACAACGCAGCCACTACGGTGAACTAGCAACGTCTAAGTCAGAAGCGATTCTAAAACGTACTAGCTTATTATTGATCACCTTTGTTTTGTTATTTGTGTTCTCATGTGTGTTATCACTTACAGGTGAACAAATGGCAGAAGCCAAAGCGGCAAACGTTTCTGTTTTGTCTTACTTAGCTAATATTACAGAAAACTCATTCATTGCAACGTTGGGACCTTTGGTTGCCTTTATTGCTATTATGTCGTCGTTTTTAGGTCACTTTTTAGGGGCGCGCGAAAGCTTTACCGGATTAGTAACTAAACACTCAAGCATGAGCCCTAAAGTGGCTGACAAAGTGGGTGCGGTACTGATGTTTTTTGCTATTTGGTTCTGCGCGGTTAAAAACCCAAGCATACTAGATATGATGGATCAGTTATCGGGCCCAATCATTGCGATGATTTTATTCATTATGCCAATGATTGCGGTTTACAAAGTACCTAGCTTACAAAAATACCGTAACCGTTTAAGTACCTTATTTGTACTGGCGGTCGGTTCGTTAGCCGTTTGTGCGTTACTGTACAGCATGCTTAGCTAAACGTTTTGACTCTAAAAAGCCCAGTATTTTGCTGGGCTTTTTTGTGCCTGCGGTTTATCGCAAATGATTTTTTTATCGTATTGCTTGTGAGATGTTAGCTTATATATTCGCCTAAAAATAAGCCAACTATGCAAAACAATAAATGCGTTTTTTTATTAGCCTTTATACTCATACTTCTTAGCCCTGTAATTAAAGCCGCTGAGTCCCCGACTATTTTATCAATGAAAGACAGGGCCGCGTTTATCGATAGCACTACCGAAAAACGCATCAATACGTTATTACCCACATTAATGCAGCAACACAATATAGATATGTGGCTAATGATAAGCCGCGAATATAATGAAGACCCGATATTAAAAACCATGCTGCCAGCAACGTGGTTGTCGGCAAGACGCACCACCATTTTAGTGCTAGCACGCAATGCCTCAGGGGCTGTAGATGCTTTTGCTATTGCGCCTTATAAAATAGGGAATGTGTTTAAAAAGGCATGGGACAAGCAAGCCCAGCCCAATCAGTGGCTTGCTCTTAATGAGCTTATTGAGCAATACCAACCGCGAAATATTGCTCTCAATACATCTACAGACTGGGCACACGCTGATGGCTTAGTGCATGGCGATTACACCACTTTAATGGCCAACTTACCTGCGACATATAAAAATAAAATAATCTCAGCCGAGCCGCTGGCTGTTGCATGGTTAGAGCAACGCATTCCAGAAGAAGTGGACATGTACAAACACATTGTTGCTATTGCTCATTCTATTATTGCTGAGGGCTTTTCAAATAAAGTAATTACGGTGGGCAAAACAACCAGCGACGACTTAGTATGGTGGTTTAGAGAGCGCGTAAGGGAGCTTAAACTGCAAACGTGGTTTCACCCAAGTATTGCAATACAACGCGCCGACAGTAAATCGTTCGACCACGAAGACAGTTTTACCAATGGCTATGCCGACAATGTTATTCAAGCTGGCGATTTACTGCATGTTGATTTTGGTATTACGTATTTACGCCTAAATACCGACACTCAACAACATGCGTATGTTTTAAAACCAGGCGAGACAAAAGCCCCAGATTACCTTGTTGATGCGTTAAAAAAGGGTAATAAGCTACAGGACATTTTTACGGCTGAATTTACAGCTGGTAAAACGGGTAATCAGGTATTAAAAGCCGCCCGCGAAAAAGCCATTGCACAAGGTTTAAAACCCACTATTTATACGCACCCGCTTGGCTATCATGGCCATGCAGCTGGCACGACATTAGGCATGTGGGATTCACAGCAAGGTGTGCCGGGTGATGGCGATTACCCACTGCATTTAAATACCGCTTATTCTATTGAGCTTAACAATGCGGTGTTTATAAAGCCGTGGAATAAAGAAATAAGAATAATGCTAGAAGAAGACGCCCTGTTTGATAAAACCGGTGTGTGGTATCTAAATGGCCGACAAACCGAGTTGTTACTCGTTAAGTAGCATTAAACAACACATACAAAAATGGCGCTCAGTGAGCGCCATTTTTTATTTAATGCGTTGCTATTATTCTGTATCTGGCAGATTACGACCATAGAATATTTCTTGCATTTCACGTGTTAGTTTTGAGCGAATCTCTTCTTCTTCGTCATCTGACAAATCATCAGTAGATAAACCAAATAAATACGTATTTAAATCGGTTTCTTTTAACATCATTTTGGTATGAAACAGGTTTTCTTGATACACGTTCACGTCCATCATTTGGTACGCTTCTTTAGTATCTTCTGTCATGAAGTTTTGAATCGAGTTAATTGCATGGTCAATGTAATGTTTAACGCCGTTAATATCACGGGTAAAGCCACGTACACGGTAGTCAATTGTAACCACATCAGACTCAAGGCTATGGATTAAGAAGTTTAACGCTTTAAGTGGCGAAATAATGCCACAGGTTGATACTTCAATATCAGCACGGAAAGTACAAATACCATCATCAGGGTGTGCTTCAGGGTACGTGTGAACACAAATGTGGCTTTTATCAAGGTGTGCAACCACTGAGTCAGGTAACGGCCCTGGTGCTTCGTCAGCATCATAATTTTGCTGCTCTTCTACCGGCTCTTCTGAAACCAAAATAGTTACGCTGGCACCTTGTGGCTCGTAATCTTGACGTGCAATATTTAAAATATTGGCACCAATAATATCAACCACATCACCTAAAATGTCGGTTAGTCTATCTGCACTATACTGCTCATCGATATATTCTATATATTCTTTACGTTGTTGCTCTGTTTTTGCATAGCAAATATCGTAAATACTAAAGCTTAGGCTTTTAGTTAAATTATTAAAGCCATGAAGTTTAAGTTTATCGAAGGGTTTGTTCATATAAACCAACCTATAAATTAGTGAAATCTGCACCTGCAGAATGAAAAGTTCGCGGATTTTATACGAATTTTACTCACGGAAAAAGCGTTATTTTCCCTGATCTTGAACAACTTCATGGCTGTGGGTAATTTCTACTGTTTTATCAAGCATTAATGCAACTGAACAATACTTTTCTGCCGAAAGCGAAACCGCTCTTTCTAGGTGCTTTTCAGACACATTATTACCAGTTACAACAAAGTGTAAATTAATTTTGGTGAACACGCGCGGGGCTGTTTCTGCTCGTTCAGCGGTTAACTGCACATCTACTGATGAGAACTCTTGCTTAGTTTTTTTTAAAATACTCACCACATCAACCGATGAACAACCACCAACCGACATCAATACCATTTCCATTGGGCTAGGTGCTGCTCCGTCACTGCCCGCATCAAACACGACATTATGATTGCTGTTAGAGCGACCGATGTAAGTATTACCTTCAACCCATTTTACATTTGCTTGCATTGTTTTATCTCAATAATTTATATTCATTACACGCAGACACTCACGCGCATTTAAAATTAAATAGCGAATAAAGCGTGGTTTTAAAGGGGGAAATATTAACTAATAGCGTTATCAAATAAGTTTTTGACTAGCCCAGCAAACTCATCAATAAAAGCATGCTGTTCGACTGTGACGGTGTGAGAAGTCACACTGCTGAGTACTTCTTGTAAGTCGTAAACAATGCCATCAACTTCGCGTACAATTTGACTACGCTGCTCTGTAGATAGATCGGGGTGTTGTTGACAAATGCGTATGACATTTTCGGCAATTACATCTTCAATTAACTCAATAACCGTTGGTGCACCTGGCTTTATTTCACCTGGTTTTTCAAACAACGCTAAGTTCTGAGTTAGGTACATTATTAAGTCATCGTACCCTTGCCTGTTTAAAACCATTGTCTACTTACCTCAAAAATACTGGTTGCTTAATTTAAGCAGAAAGCACTGATAATTGCTAGCTTTGTGAGATTGCAGTATAAAAAAAGCAGCCGAAGCTGCTTTTTTAGTGATTTATTACTAGTTTAAAAATCAGTTAATCGATTTTTAAACCTGGGCTTAGTGTTGCTGGCATGGTTACTTTTTCAAGTTCCACAGACGCAACAGGGTATGCACAGTAGTCAGCGGCATAATAAGCGCTTGCTCTGTGGTTACCTGAGGCACCAATACCGCCAAACGGCGCTGCACTTGATGCACCGGTAATAGGACGGTTCCAGTTAACAATCCCCGCACGGATACGACGTAAGAAATGATCGTAATCGGCTTGGTTATCACTTAGTAGGCCTGCTGATAAACCAAAGCTCGTGTCGTTTGCTTTATCAATTGCTTGGTCAAAGTCATCAAAACGGAATACTTTTAGAAGCGGACCAAAATGCTCTTCATCTGGGAAATCATTGATATTTGTACACTCAATAATACCCGGTGTAACAAAACCAGTGTTTGCTGTGTGCTCAAGTTCAACCAGCACTTCGCCACCCATGGCCTTTAACTCATCTTGTGCTTTAACCATTCCAGCGGCAGCGGCCGTTGAAATCATAGAGCCCATAAATGGTTGGTCAGCATCGTCGTAATTACCAACTTTGATTGCTTTAGTGGCTGTAATTAGGCGCGCTAAAATTTCATCGCCTTTAGCACCTGTTGGTAAAAACAATTTACGAGCACACGTACAGCGTTGGCCGCTTGAGATAAACGCAGATTGCACAATATCGTGCACAACAGCAAGCGTATCTTCTGCATCTTTAACGATTAGCGGATTATTACCACCCATTTCAAGCGCTAAAATCTTACCTGGTTGACCTGCGAACTGTTCATGTAAAATATGACCCGTACGAGAAGAACCTGTAAAGAATAAACCATCAATGCCTTTGTGTGACGCCAATGCTTTACCTGTTTCAACCTCACCTTGTACAAGGTTAATAACCCCTGCTGGTAAACCGGCTTTTTCCCATAGTTTAAGGGTTAGCTCAGCCACCATAGGTGTTAGTTCAGAGGGTTTAAATACCACGGTATTACCAGCTAAAAGTGCAGGTACAATGTGGCCATTTGGTAAATGCCCAGGGAAGTTATAAGGACCAAATACAGCAACAACACCGTGTGGCTTATGGCGGATCATCGCACGGCCTTGCGGCATCGCGTTTTCAACGTCGCCGGTACGCTCTAAAAATGCTTTTTCAGCAATGGCAATTTTTCCGACCATGGCACCCGCTTCAGTACGCGTTTCCCAAAGTGGCTTACCTGTTTCTTGAGCTATTGCCACAGCCAACTCTTCGCTATGCTCTTTTAACGTTGCAGCAAAGGTTTTTACAATTTCTAAGCGCTGCGCAAAGCTTTTATCAGCCCAGCTATAAAATGCTTCACGCGCAGAGGCTACGGCGCTATCTACTTGCTCAGCGCTAGCAGCTGATGCCTGCCAAATAACATCGTTATTTGCAGGGTTAACTGAGTTAAATTCTGTGCCTTGGCCTGGTGACCATTGACCATTAATAAATTGTGCAGGATGAGTCATATACTTTCTCCTAAATTAAACTGGGGTAGCCGTAACAAAATCGCCCGATTTCAAATGTAATGCATCAGCAAGTTCTTGCGTAAGTACTAGGCTGTTTGATCGCTCGTCAAATGCCATTGGCGCTACTGTTGCTCTAAAGTCTTCAAGTTTGTCATTGGCTAACAACACCATGGTATCGCCTGTCATTTCGCCAATTTCAACGCTAAAGTTTTGTGCATTGCGAATTGTCGCAATGTTATCTACTTTTGCTTCAACGGTTGGGCCCGCATCAAAAATGTCAACGTAACCATTAAAAGTAAAACCTTCACTTTTTAATAGTTGAATTGCAGGGCGCGTATTGTCATGCACTTGACCTATAACCGCTTGCGCGTCTTTACTCAATAAGTTGACGTAAATTGGGTATTTAGGCATAAGCTCAGCAATAAATACTTTTTGCCCTATTCCCGTCAGATAATCTGCCGTTGGGAAGTCCATAGAGAAAAAGTGCTCTTCAAGCCACTGCCAAAATGGGCTACTACCGTTTTCGTCAGATACACCGCGCATTTCTGCAATAACGGTTTGTGCAAAGCGTTGTTGATGCTGTTTTATAAACATAAAACGTGCTTTTGAAAGCAGCTTACCGTTACAATTTTTACGATAGCCGTTTTTTAAAAACAGTGTGCACAGCTCTGTCGCCCCAGTGTAGTCATTACAAAGGGTGAGAATATCTACCGCTTTATACACATCTAGCGTGCGCGAAGAGTGAATCACTTTACTCAAATGATAATGATAAAATGCGTCATCTAAGCCAACTGCGGCTTCAATACCTGAAGTACCGACTACTTCACCAGTTTCAGTATCTTCAAGAACAAATAAGTAACCCTCATCACCTGGTTGTGATGTCGTTTTTGTAAATGAGTTAACTGAATGCACTATCTTCTTTTGTAATAACTCTTCATTATTAGGCAAAGAAGTAAAGCCATGTCCCGACTCGTCGGCGATGGTTACTAAAGCTGCATAATCACTTTTTTGGATTGGGCGAAGGATCATCATGAATCCGCTTACTCCCTTATATATAACGGTAAATAGGAACTGCAAGGCAAACTACGTTTGCCCCTAAAGAAGTTGAATTAGCAATTACGCATTTACAACGTGGGCTACTGCTTTTTCAAAGCGTGCCATACCTTCGCGAATATCCGCTTCTGGTATTACTAAAGAAGGTGTGAAACGAACCACATCAGCACCAGCAACCAATGACATTAAGCCATGCTCAGTTCCGGCAACTAAAAACTCTTTTGCACGGCCTTTGTATTGCTCGTTTACCACAGCACCAATTAATAAACCTTGGCCACGAATTTCACTAAATACGTTGTACTTGTCGTTAATGGCATTTAATAGCTCAGTAAATAACGCCGACTTTGCTTTAACGCCCGCTAAAACTTCTGGGTTATTTACAGTATCAAATGCGGCTTCTGCAACTGCACACGCTAATGGGTTACCACCGTAAGTAGAACCATGTGTACCCACTTTAAGATGCTGTGCAATCTCAGTGGTTGTTAGCATAGCGCCAATTGGGAAACCGCCACCGAGAGCTTTTGCTGAGGTTAAAATATCAGGCACTACGTTTAAACCTTGGTATGCGTATAGCTCACCTGTACGGCCAACACCTGATTGTACTTCATCAAAAATAAGCAGTGCGTTGTGTTTAGTACATAAATCGCGAACGCCCTGTGCAAATTCGTCAGTTGGCGAAATGATACCGCCTTCACCTTGAATTGGCTCCATCATTACCGCACAGGTGTTATCGCTGATCAGTGCTTCAAATGCGGCAAGGTCATTGTAATCACAATGAACAATGTCGCCTGGCTTAGGACCAAACCCATCTGAATAGGCTGCTTGACCGCCTACAGTAACGGTGAAGAATGTACGGCCATGGAAACCTTTATTAAAGGCGATGATTTGCGATTTTTCTGCGCCAAATTTATCAAGCGCAAAACGACGCGCTAACTTAAGTGCCGCTTCGTTTGCTTCTGCGCCTGAGTTTGCAAAGTAAACTTTTTCAGCAAAGGTCGCATCAACCATTTTTTTAGCTAGGCGAAGTGCCGGCTCGTTGGTCATTACATTTGATAAATGCCAAATTTTTTCGCCTTGCTCTTTTAATGCGCCCACTAATGCAGGATGGCAATGGCCAAGACAGTTAACGGCAATACCACCAGCAAAGTCGATAAACTCTCGTCCTTGTTGATCCCATACACGAGAGCCTTCGCCTCGAACAGGAATTACGCTTGAAGGTGCGTAGTTAGGAACCATTACGTGATCAAATAATTCGCGATTGACTGTCATTTTATTTCCTCTTAATTGTGTGCATCACAAAGCAGTAGAATAGGGGTGTGATTATTGTTAATAACCAAATGTGCCGGCAAAAATTAATAACTGTATATTTGCCTGAAACTACGTTGTGGTTCAATTTTCAGGCGCTCATTATTTCAGAAATTTAGGGGGATGTCTCTTCAAAAACTTTCATGTACCCCTTTAAAATAAAGGGCTTAAGATATTATTTCATAGATAGTGAATAACTATTTGAGAGCTAATTATGATGTGCATTTACCTTAGTGAGCGCCTCTACAACGAAAAAAGCATGGCGCTTATAAATCAACTGCACATGAATAAGTAGAATTAAAGTGAATGAATAGTCGCAAAAAAATTAACAGATTTAATCAATTTGAAGTGCCAAATTAGTAAAATTACCTGTTTTTAGGGTATCTAACTCTTTTTTAGTGAACTGATAATAGCTAAACCAGCTTTGTAATTCATCGTCTTCAATCAGCTGGTGCTCTTTTAAATTTAAATATTGAGAATAACAGCGAGCCTTTAAAATCACTTGCGATAATGGCAATAAACTATCGCCCTTTTCAACCCCATTCACTAACTGCTGCATAACACTGTTAAAGGGCAAATATTTGAACGACATGGTTTCTATGACCTTGGCGCTGACAAGCAGTGATTTTTCGTGTAGCAGTGTTGTTAAAAATAACGGATCTGGTTTTAGCTCTAATAGCGCGGTGTGTAGGTTTTTATCACCTTCTTCACGAGCACGCAGTACTTTGCGCTGCCATACCTGATCAAACACTTTTAGGTATAAGCGCACTAAAGCAATTTGCCCTACATTCAGTAACATGCCCAATGTAAACGCATGCATTGGGTTTACCCCGTTAAGCTGGGCAAGCGTTTGCGCTGCAATGGCACACGACATGGTGTTGTCTTTTAACCTGCGTTTTAATAACGTGAATGGTTCTGTGCTATGTGGCATCCAATGACGCACTGCAAAAGTAGGCACTACCAGTTGCAGGTTGTCTAAGCCCAAATAACGTAATGCCAACGCTGGGGTATCTACTTTGACTGAGGTGCCTTTACTGCGTTGCTTACGATAAAAAGGTAAATTAACTAAGGTAACCAGCTCTCGCCCCAACCAACTTAAATCGTTAATTAGCGGCTCTAGACGGCCAACCGAGGCGGCGCGAGTAGCCAGTATATCGAGTATGGCGCACACGTTATCTTCTATGCCAATGGTGTCTTTAATCACAAAATCGATGTCTTCAAGACGTTTAGCAATCACGCTTTCAATAACGGTATGGAGTTTTTGACTGGTTTTAGCCTGTAACTTTTGATGTGAAGAGCTTTTTTGTTGGCGCTTTTGCTGCGCAGCTACTTCTACTTCTAATAAGGTGCGTTTTTTAACGGGTTTGCCGTCATTAAGATCTAAGGTATGAATAAAGCCAATTTGCTGATTGGCAAAACTATGACCCAGTAGCAAATCATGCGCTCGTTGGTTTAGCACATTAACAATACGCTGTTGCTGCAATATGTCGGTCATAAGCTCTATCTTAGGGCAAAAAGTAAATAGCTTGCAGGTATAAGCCTAGAAGCGCGTTAAAAAGTTATCAAGTAAAGCTAAGCCCTGCTCGGTCAAAATCGCTTCAGGGTGAAATTGCACACCTTCAAGTGCGAGCTCGTTATGTAATAATCCCATAATTTCATCACGCTGCCCAGCGATGCTTTGAGTCCATGCTGTTACTTCTAACTCCTTTGGCAATGAGTGCGCTTCAACAATTAATGAATGGTAGCGGCACACCGTAAGTGGATTAGGTAGGCCTTTAAACATGCCTTGGTGCTGATGATAAATAGGCGATGTTTTTCCATGCATAACCTGTTTAGCTCGCACTACTTTACCACCTAGCACTTGAGCAATGGTTTGGTGCCCCAAACAAATACCTAATATAGGATAAACTCCTTTAAACTGCTCTACCACAGATAACGACACTCCCGCTTCAGTCGGGTTTTTAGGTCCTGGAGAAATCACAATATGATCTGGGTTTAACTGTTTGATCTCACTCAGCGTTATTTGGTCGTTACGTTTTACCAACACGTCTTGATCTAAGCGCTGAAAATACTGTACCAAGTTATAGGTGAACGAGTCATAGTTATCGATCATTAAAAGCATGTAATAAAGTACTCAAAGTAATTAGGGCCTGTCGCAGGCATATTCTAACTGAAGCCTTTGCAGGTGTCAGTGTTTTGCAGCCCAGCAAACATAAATAGACACACTAACAACCAATAACGGTTGATTTATTTTAGATCAGCCCAAGCTCTGTTGTATGGGGACACCCCAAGTCACTGATCATTTTTATATAACGTGACGTGTATTATGCAACAGCCATTTAAGGAGTAACCTATGTTAGGCGAAGACCATTCATTAACTAAAGATTTTCCTGATTACACGCAAACTATTGCAAAACTTAATGCAAACGATGAAAACTTTGCAACCAAAGCAAAACAATACAATGAAATCGATAAAGAAATTCGAGTACTTGAGCTACAAGACTCACCCATAGATGACGAAGCCATGCAGCAGTTAAAACACGACAGAATGGTATTAAAAGATTGGCTACATCAACAATTAACGGATGCTAATTAATTGTTGTTATTTGGCGCCTATTAAATTGTAGGCGCCAGAATTGAGTGTTCACCTCCCTCTCCTACCTTTCGCTCATCTATAATTTTAACCATTATGGTGCAAAAGCATTGCTATTCGTTTAGCTTAAAGACAAGCTGTCTTTATCTAAATTAAACAACACTATTTTTTATGTCTAAATACATACTCTCGATTGACCAAGGAACGACAAGCTCTCGAGCTATTTTATACACTAAAGATGCCGAGGTTTTTGACACGGCTCAACAAACCTTCCCTCAACACTTTGTGAAAAATGGTTGGGTTGAACATGACCCTGTAGATATTTGGCAAACCGTATTAAGCAGCGTTAAAAACGTATTATCGCAGCAACAAGTCACTGCCGCCGACATTATTGCCATTGGCATTGCTAACCAACGAGAAACCACCTTAGTGTGGAATAAAAAAACCGGGCAATCTATCTACAATGCGATTGTGTGGCAAGACCGACGTACCAGTGACTATTGCGATAATTTACGTCATGCTGGGCATACACAAATGGTGAATGATAAAACCGGTTTAGTACTCGATCCTTACTTTTCTGCAACCAAAATTCGTTGGATTTTAGATAACGTCAAAGGCGCTAAAGAGCAAGCACACGCAGGTGAACTAGCATTTGGTACGATAGATACCTACTTGCTATGGCAACTCACTAACGGTAAAGCTCACAAAACCGATGCTACCAATGCCTCTCGTACATTACTGTTTAACATTCATCAGCAATGCTGGGATGAAGAGTTACTGGCTTTATTTAATATTCCAGCGTCGATGCTACCTGAGGTAATGGACTCAGCGGCTGACTTTGGGGTGACTGCAAGCGAGCTATTTGGTGGTGAAATTCCAATTTGCGGTATAGCAGGCGATCAACAAGCCGCCTTAATTGGTCAAGCTTGTTTTGAAGAAGGAATGGCAAAAAGTACTTACGGAACGGGCTGCTTTTTAATGCTTAACACTGGTGATAAAGCACTAAAATCAAATAATCGTTTATTAACCACTCTTGCGTATCGGCTCAACGGCAAACCCACCTATGCGATTGAAGGCAGTATTTTTATGGCTGGTGCCACCATGCAGTGGATAGTAGAGGGCTTAAAGTTATTAGAAAACGCAGGTGAAAGTGAAGCCCTCGTCAAAGATGTTCCCTTGGATCATGGGGTATTCTTGGTTCCCTCGTTTACAGGCTTAGGTGCGCCCTATTGGGATGCAAATGCCCGAGGCGCAATTTTGGGCCTAACCCGAGACTCAGGCATTAGCACTATTGTTGCAGCTGCCTTGCAGTCGGTGGGTTATCAAACCAAAGATTTACAAAAAGCTATGGAAGGTGACGGACTCCGACCTAGTATTCTAAGAGTTGATGGCGGCATGGCAAACAATAATTGGGCAATGGCGTTTTTAGCCAATATTTTAGGCGCAAGCGTTGAGCGCCCCACTCTAACCGAAACCACTTCGTTAGGGGTTGCTTACTTAGCCGGTTTGCAAACTGGGGTGTATGAATCAACTGCGCAGCTTGCCAGCATGTGGAAAAGCGATCGTCGCTTTGAACCAACCATGAGCAGTGAAGAGCGCAACGATTTATACGCAAAGTGGCTACATTGCATTGCACAAGTTAGACTTTCTAATAGCAATGACGGCGAGAGTGAGTAAAATCTATGAGCGCACACGACAACGAATATGACTTACTCATTATTGGCGGCGGTATTAACGGCGCTGGCATTGCTGCCGATGCCAGTGGTCGCGGTTTAAAAGTATTATTGTGTGAGCAAAACGATTTAGCCTCAGCCACTTCCTCTAATAGCAGTAAGCTTATTCATGGCGGGCTACGCTATTTAGAGAATTATCAATTTAGATTGGTAAGAGAGGCATTACGTGAACGTGAAGTGCTATTAAAAAAAGCGCCGCATATTATGTGGCCACTGTCTTTTCGACTGCCGCACCAAGCACATTTACGTTCGCCATGGATGATTCGTGTGGGGTTATTTATTTACGACCACCTAGCCAAGCGTAATACTTTACCCGCTTCAAAGGCGATTGAGTTTAACAGCGATAGCGTTCTTAACAGCAGCATTACCCAAGGCTTTGAATACGCAGACGGCTGGGTTGATGACGCACGTTTAGTGATTTTAAACGCCCAAGCGGCTCATAATTTAGGCGCTACCATTGCAACACGCACGCGCTGCATTAAAGCAACGCGTAACGCAGATTATTGGGATGTGATTTTAGAGCAACAAGCCAGCAAGCAGCACCTAAATATAAAGGCAAAAAGTGTTGTAAATGCCGCAGGCCCATGGGTCGCGTCATTATTTGAAGATGTATTTACCCAGCCCACACCGCACACTATTCGCCTTGTGAAAGGCAGTCATATTGTAGTGCCCCGACTCCACGATGAGCCAGTTGCCTATATTTTACAAAATGAAGATAACCGCATTGTATTTGTCATTCCTTATGAGCAAGATTACTCACTGATTGGCACCACTGATGAAGAGTACACCGGCGATATTGCTGATGTAAAAATTAGTGAGCAAGAAATACAGTATCTTATCAGTATCACTAACCATTACTTTAAAAACACAATAAGCGCGGCCGATATTGTGCACAGCTTTAGTGGGGTGCGGCCACTATTAGATGACAAATCAACAGATGCTCAAGCGGTGACCCGTGATTACAAGCTGATATTAAGCAACGACACCGATCATGCCGCTTTATTAAGTGTGTTTGGCGGTAAAATTACTACCTATCGAAAGCTTGCAGAAAATGCCGTCAATAAATTAGTGCCTTTTTACCCAAAGATGAGTGGCTCGTGGACGAAAGATGCCCCTTTACCAGGCGGCGACTTTAGTAACCAAACATACCTTATCGCTCAGTTAGAAAGTAGCTACCCTTGGCTGGCAATCGACACCTTAAAACGTATGGTTCGCAGCTATGGCACGCTTAGTTATCAATTACTGGGGAACAGCCAAGCAATCGGCGATTTAGGTTATCACTTTGGTCATGGTCTGTATGCGCAAGAAGTTGATTACTTAGTAAACCATGAATGGGCAAGAACCAGCGCAGATATACTTTGGCGACGAACAAAGCTTGGGCTGCGCTTTTCAGAAAAACAAGTCATTGCCTTGGGGCAATATTTAACTAAACATCCAGCTTGTCATAGTTAAGCTGCGATTAACTAACTGCTACAAGGTGCTGTGTTAATGCGGCTTTTTCATCAGTCGAAAGTGGTTGCTTTGTTTTACTAACAAAGTCATAACGTACCATCACCGTTTTACCAATGGCGCAGCACTTATCTTGCTGCCATGCTTCTTGGCGGATCACAAATGAACTATTGCCAATTTGCTCTATGCTGGTGTTAATTGTCACCTCATGGGCATAAAATAGTTCGCCAACAAACGACACTTCAACTTTAGCAATGATTAACTTCCAGTTGTGTGGATTTAGATCTGGCGTAAAAAATTTAAAAATAGGTACTCGGGCCGCTTCAAACCATACGGGGAGTACGGTATTGTTGATGTGTCCGAGTGCATCCGTTTCGCTAAAACGCGGCATCACTTTTTCAGTAAACATAATAATCCAATAATAATTAAACAGGTAACTCATGACGGACTTTATCCGCGTGTATGACAACGCGCTCAGTAATGAATTTTGCGATAACTTTATCACTACCTTTTCTCAAAGCCCGCATATTAAACAAGGGATGACATCGGGCGGTGTTGATCTTAATAAAAAAGATAGCCACGACTTATACTTAAACAATCATCCTGAATACGCAGAACAATTAAAACATATTCAACAAACCACTGCACAGTATGTTTTCAACTACATTGAAGAACATATTTTTATGATGATTGGGGCATTTGGTTTAAAGGTATATCACCCAAAAACAGGACAACCGGTTGATTTAACTCACGCCAACTATGACGAGGTAGGTAAACCACAACTCCCCTTATTGGTACAGCAAATTTTTAGACTCGGTAATATTCAAGCGCAAAAATACGAAGTAAATAAAGGCGGTTATCCGTATTGGCACAGTGAGGTGTATCCGCAGCTACAGCATAATGAAGCACTGCATCGGGTGTTGTTATTTATGTTTTATTTAAATGATGTTGAAGAAGGCGGAGAAACCGAGTTTTATTATCAAAATCGTAAAATAGCCCCTAAAAAAGGCAGTATGGTGGTTGCCCCAGGCTACTTTACCCATACACATAGAGGCAATAAGCCAGTATCAAACGATAAGTATATTTTAACCTCATGGGTTTTGTTTAATCGAGCAGAGCAAATTTATGGAACGCCACAAAGCTAAAGCGGTCAGCGGTCAGCGGTCAGCGGTCAGCGGTCAGCGGTCAGCGGTCAGCGGTCAGAAATTAACTAACTGCTGACTACTGTCAAGTATTTGCATTAAACTGAAAGCTGACGGCTTATAGCTGACAGCTTCAAATCAGCTCATCAAACAAGTCAAACAAAGTGTCCATCTCTTCAATGGTGTTGTAGTGCATACAACCAATGCGTACTACGCCGCCCTTATCAAGCACACCCAGTTGTTTGCATAAACCTTGGGCGTAAAAATTACCATCCCATACACATACATGGTGTTTACCCAAAAATTCAGACATTTGGCGAGGCTCTAACCCTTCAAAGGTCAGTGCGAACGTAGGGGTACGCTCACTCAAACGCTCTAAATCGTCTATACCAAACAACTTAATTTTTGGGTAGTTAACTAGACGCGTTAAAAAGTATTCACTCAATGCCATTTCATGTTGTTTTGTTTTAGCAAACGCAACACGTAATTTTTCTCGGCGTGAGTGACTGTCATCAAGTTCGCTAATCGCCGCTATGTAATCAACCGCCGCAATAAAGCCTGCAAGTGCCTCAAAACTTTGTGTGCCGGTTTCCCAGCGACCTGGTGCAACATCTTTTGCTGGCTCTACTTTATAAGGTGTAAACCCTTCTAAGTGCTCAGTTTTACCATAAACCATGCCTAAGTGCGGGCCAAAAAACTTATATGCAGAACAAGCTAAAAAGTCGCAATCTAACGCTTGTACATCAATCAGTTCATGTGGCGCATAATGCACCGCATCAACATACACCAACGCACCCACATTATGAGCAAGCTCTATAATACGTTTAATATCGTTAATAGAGCCAGTGGTATTTGATGCATACGTAACCGCAACCAATTTAGTGTTAGCGTTTAATAAGCTTTCAAAATGCGCCATATCTAAACTACAATCGGCTTCGTTAATTAGCGCTGTGTTAACCACTGCGCCTTTATCTTCAGCGGCTTGCTGCCAAGACGATACATTTGAAAAATGATCAGCATTGGTCACTATAATTTCATCACCTGCTTGCCAATTGCGTGAAATTGCTCGGCTAAAGCTAAATGTTAGGCTAGTCATATTAGGGCCAAACACAATATTTTGTGCACTGGGCGCATTTAACAAATCAGCCGCCGCTTGACGCGCATTCGCCATCAGCTCAACCGTTTTGTCACTTGAGAAAAACGCACCGCCCAAGTTTGAATTGTAATGCCCTAAATAAGCGGTCATGGCACTGAGTACCGACTGGGGTACTTGTGAGCCACCTGGCCCATCTAAAAACACCGGTGACTTGCCATCAACAGTTTGCATTAAAGCAGGAAATTGCGCGCGCAATTGCATTAAATTCATTTTATTTCTCTTAAGCAGTTAGTACAAAGCAATCCAGGTAACCTGGTTTGTTAGCATCAATTTTGTTCATTGGCGTGGCGTTATGCCATACCTGACGGTCATTAATTAGTGCAAACATGCCGTCTTTTATTTCCATTTTAAAACACGGTTCAGCTTGTTGGTTTTCATAAACCAATAGCTCACCACCTTCTAAATTTTCATGAGAAACACCACATACACACACATGGTCAAACCCATCTTGATGCACACCTTCTGGAGCTGCTGGCGTATCGCTATCAATGGCAAGCATTCTAAATTGGTGAATTTCAATATCACGCTCTGCGTCAATGCCGGTGATCGCTGCAAATTCGCTAACAATGCTTTTCATACCCTCAGACTCAAGCAAGCTTTGCTCTAAGTTTTCGTAAGTACGCTCAACATTACCTTGAAAGGTATTAATTGAATCGTCTTGCACAAACGCTTTGGTCGCTTGAAGATTAAGCTCACCATTTTGTAATTTAACCACTGAATAACGGCGTTTACGAAACGCACCATCTGCATAAGGATTTGCAGGTAAGTTATCAAAAGAAGGCTTAACCAAATCAATATTGGCTTGGTTAATAAAACGAAGTTGCAGTAAATTCTGGTTGTTTAATGCGGTCATAAAATCCTGCTTATAATAATGATAATATTGTCGAGGATTTTAATGCATATAGAGAGGATTTTTTGCTTTATTAACCATATCAATGACGACATTTAACGAAAGTTAATACAATCATGCAACGAATTAAGCATTAACTATCTAATATTTTATTTGGACAATAAAAAACCCGCCAAAGCGGGTTTTTTAAACACACTCTATAAATTATACAGCTTGCTGAATAATTACGTTGTCTGCCTTTTTAGTGTACTGAGGCATACGGTGAAAGTTCAAGTAACGGTAGGTATCTGCTGCCGTTGCATTGATCTTCGCTGCGTATTCTTGGTACTCAGTAGGTGTAGGTAATTTGCCTAAAATTGCTGCTACTGCTGCCAGCTCTGCTGATGCTAAGAATACGTTTGCCCCTGTACCTAAACGGTTAGGGAAGTTACGTGTAGAAGTAGACACAACCGTTGCTTTGTCCGCAACACGTGCTTGGTTACCCATACACAGTGAACACCCTGGCGTTTCAATACGTGCACCAACACGACCAAAAATACCGTAGTAACCTTCGTCTGTAAGTTGGTCTTTATCCATTTTCGTTGGTGGAGCAACCCAAAGCTGTGTTGGGATACGCCCTTTAAAGCCATCGAGTAATTTACCTGCAGCACGGAAGTGACCAATATTAGTCATACAAGAACCGATAAATACTTCATCGATTTTCTCGCCTGTCACATCAGAAAGTAGGCGTGCATCATCAGGATCATTTGGCGCACACAGTACTGGCTCTTTAATCTCAGCAAGGTCGATTTCAAGTACGTGTTTGTACTCTGCGTCTTTATCAGCTTCCATTAGCTCTGGGTTTGCTAACCAGTCTTGCATTGCAGTAACACGACGTTCAATCGTACGTACATCGCCGTAACCTTCAGAAATCATCCACTTAAGCATAACAATATTAGACTCAAGGTATTCGCTGATAGACTCTTTAGAAAGCTTAACAGTACAGCCAGCAGCTGAACGCTCTGCAGATGCATCGGATAGCTCAAACGCTTGCTCAACCGTTAAGTGCTCAACCCCTTCAATTTCTAGTATGCGACCAGAAAATTCGTTGATTTTACCTTTCTTCTCAACCGTTAATAGGCCTTCTTTGATACCAAAATAAGGGATAGCATGTACAAGATCACGTAAAGTGATACCCGGTTGCATTTCACCTTTAAAACGAACCAAAATTGATTCAGGCATATCTAGTGGCATTACACCCGTTGCAGCTGCGAACGCTACCGCCCCCGAACCTGCTGGGAATGAAATACCTAATGGGAAACGTGTATGTGAATCACCACCCGTACCTACGGTATCTGGTAATAACATACGGTTTAACCATGAGTGAATTACACCGTCACCAGGGCGAAGCGATACACCGCCACGATTCATAATAAAATCAGGAAGCGTATGGTGCGTGTTTACATCGATTGGCTTAGGGTAAGCGGATGTATGACAAAAAGACTGCATTGTTAAATCTGCAGAGAAACCTAAACAGGCTAAGTCTTTAAGCTCATCACGCGTCATAGGACCTGTTGTATCTTGCGAGCCAACCGTGGTCATTTTAGGTTCACAGTATTGGCCTGGGCGAATACCGGCAACGTTACATGCTTTACCAACCATTTTTTGCGCAAGCGTAAAGCCTTTGTCTGATACTTCAGTCATTGCTGGTACTTTAAATACGTCAGTTGCGCCTAAACCTAATGATGTACGTGCTTTGTCTGTAAGACCACGACCAATGATCAATGGAATACGACCACCAGCACGAACTTCGTCTAAAATTACCTCTGATTTAAGTTCAAATGTAGAGATCACATCATCAGTACCATGACGTTTCACAACACCTTCATAAGGGTAGATGTCGATTTGGTCACCCATGTTGAATTCATCAACATTTAATTCGATTGGTAACGCACCCGAGTCTTCCATTGTATTGAAAAAAATAGGCGCAATCTTGTTACCTAAACATACACCACCCACGCGCTTGTTTGGTACGAATGGGATATCATCCCCCATAAACCAAAGCACAGAGTTTGTTGCAGACTTACGCGAAGAGCCTGTACCAACAACGTCACCTACGTAAGCAAGTGGTAAGCCTTTAGTTTTTAATTCTTCAAGCTGAGTGATTGGACCTACTTCACCGTCTTTGTCAGGGTTAATACCATCACGCTCATTTTTAAGCATGGCTAATGCATGAAGCGGAATATCAGGACGTGACCATGCATCTGGTGCTGGTGATAAATCATCGGTGTTTGTCTCGCCAGTGACTTTAAATACCGTAACAGAGATTTTTTCAGCAACGGCTGGCTTATTGATAAACCATTCTGCAGCAGCCCAAGACTCTATAATTTGCTTGGCGTATGCATTACCTGCTTTTGCTTTTTCTTCTACATCGTAGAACGCATCAAACATTAATAATGTGTTCGAAAGGCCTTTTACTACAATTGGCGCTAACGCTTCGTCATCAAGTAGTTCAACCATTGGAGCAATATTGTAGCCACCGAGCATAGTACCTAGTAACTCAGCTGCTTTTTCTTTAGAAATCAACGGAGAAACAGCTTCACCTTTAGCAACAGCCGCTAAAAAGCCTGCTTTAATGTAGGCTGCATCATCAACACCTGGTGGTACGCGGTTGATCAGTAGTTCTAGGATGAACTCTTCTTCACCTGCCGGTGGCGTTTTAATTAGCTCAATAAGATCAGCCGTCTGCTGAGCATCTAATGGCGCTGGTACGATACCTAACGCGGCACGTTCTTCTACGTGTTTACGATATTCTTGTAGCACAGTATTGCCCTCTTGGTGACGTTAAAGTATTCGGTGGTGTTTACTAAACACACCATAACCCAATACTTATAGTATTCTAACGCTCGATTATAAAGCTTTTGTGCATAGATTAAAATCCATCCACTTAGGCAGCTAGTTATAGCGATTATTAATAATATGAATAGTGGATTTCATAAAATCAACTTTCATGAATACTTATTAACAGCCATAAAAAAACCCAGCCTAAGCTGGGTTTTTACTCAATAATGAGACTATTAACGTAATACTTTTACACGTTTAATAGATTTTACGTGTGCTTCAACGCGGCGGTTTTCAGCATGCGCTTTTGCCGTATTCGCTTCATTTTTAAGGCGTTCTTCACCTAAACCTGCCGTTGTAATGCGATCTTCTGCAATACCATCAGCAATTAGCTTTTTAGCTACTGCATCAGCACGTTTTTTAGATAACCATTTATTGTAAGACGCTTTACCTACTGCAGACGTATGACCTTCAAGAAGCACTGTTGTATCTGGGTACTCTTTTAAGAAAGTCGCTACTTCATCAATATCATTTAAGTACTGCTGTGAAACTGACGAGTCATTGTTAGGGAATGTTACTAACAAGCTTACTGTTACTTCAGTATCTTCATAAAGTGTACAACCATCGCTACCAACAGCATCTGTCATAGGCGTATTGGCACATTTATCATCTACATCAGGAATGCTGTCTTTATCTGTATCAGCAAGTGCTACCGGCACAGGAACAATTTCTGGCTCTGGCTGTGGTGCAGGCTCAACCGGTGCTACTGGCGCCGATTTTTGACCAAAGAAGTAGTTTATACCTAATTTAGCGCCAACATCTGTGTAGCCTTTGTCTAAACCTTGGTAAACACTGGTTTCAGCATTAACAAAAAAGTTGTCTGTAACAAAGTGTCGGTAACCTACACCTGCGTTTACAAACGTGTTGTCATCAACAACATCAATATCTTTCAGACCAAATAAACCGTAGAAAGGACCGCCACCAAAGTGGTAAAGTGCATCGATACCGTAACGTTCGCCGTCAATATCGTTGCGGTTGTTCAATACTTTGTCGTGAGCATTAAAGTCTAGGTCTGCGTACTCTAAACGCGCACTCCAGTAATCATTAAAGCGGTAGCCTAATTCAGCACCCCAGCCTGTTGACTCATTAACGTCAAGGCCAGCTTGCTCACGCATGTTTTTCCACGAAGCATCGTAATAATCGCCGAATGCACCGATGTAAAAGCCTTCTTGCTCGGCTGCGAAAGTAGATGCGCTAGTTGCAGCTAACGCAATAGCCATTGTAAGTGATTTTAATTTCATTGTTTTCTTCCCATTTTAACAACTAAAAATGTAGCTAAGCATTGCTAGCTCTTCTAACTTACCTATACAGTAACTGAGTCTTTGTTAATCAATACTTAACGCAAATATATTTTTTCAATATCTAGGATAATAAAACTAGCTCATAAAAAATGTCGATGAACACAGGCTAGCTCAAAAAGCAAACAATCGCTTTAAACCCCACACGATCACTGGCTTTTATGGAGTTATGGTATCACCCGTTCATAGTTTGCTCTATGAATGAACGTCGCTGGGGTAAAAAATGACCTTTTATATTCATTTTAAAATGCAAAAAATCATACTTAAGTACCACAAAAAGTACGATAATTCTTATCATCTTCGGGCGGCGTTTGAAACTCTGTGGCCTGCACATGGTTTGTGTAAGGGCTCGCCATCACTTTGCTAAAACGACTGAGTAGCTCACTATCCCCATGCGTAGTGTACTGAGTAATAATATCTTCAATAATATGGTTACGTGGGATCACGCTCGGATTGGCTTGTCGCATCACTTGATAGCTGTGCTCATTAGTTCGTGTTTGCCATTGCTGTGCCCAAGAGGTAAGTGCTGATGGTATTTCAGCTTGCCCATTTAACGACTCAGTGAGTGCATTAAAAGTATTGGTATAATCAAGCTGGTGTTGTTTTAATAACCCTAGTAACTCCCCCACCAACTCATTATCTTTATCATCCGCGACTGTTAACCCTAACTTTTGCGCCCACATCGCGCTAAATTGTTGGTTAAATTGCGTTGAAAAGCCCTCAATTAAAGGCGTCATCATTGCCACCGCTTGCTCGTCATCGTCACTGATCAGCGCTATTAGACTCTCTGCTAAGCGGGCACAGTTCCAACTTGCCATGTTTGGCTGATTACCAAACGCATAACGCCCTTGTTTATCAATAGAGCTAAACACGGTATCAAAATCAAACTGGTTCATCATGGCACATGGGCCGTAATCTATGGTTTCACCACTAATTAAGGTGTTATCGGTGTTCATAACACCATGAATAAACCCCACCCTCATCCAACTTACGACTAATTTGACTTGGTTGGCGATCACTGCAGCTAAAAAATCTAAATAACGCTGAGCGCCAGTGCTGTTAATCTCGGGATAGTGTCTTTGAATGGCTAAGTCGGCTAAGTTTTTTAGGCTAGTAACGTCACCTTGAGTGGCTAAATATTGAAACGAGCCCACCCGAATATGACTGCTGGCGAGTCGGGTTACAATAGCACCTGGTTGAGGTGGGTTGCGATAGACGGTTTCGCCACTGCCAACCACGGCTAAACAACGCGTTGTTGGAATGCCAAGCGCGTGCATAGCTTCGCTCATTACGTACTCACGAATAGCTGGACCTAATGCACAGCGGCCATCGCCTCCGCGCGAAAATGGCGTAGCACCAGCGCCTTTTAATTGCAGATCCCAAAGCTGATTTTTATCATCGCTAATCGCACCGAGCAAATGCGCCCTACCATCCCCTAGTCGCGGTGAAAAGTGACCAAACTGATGACCAGAATATCCCAGTGCCACCGGAGAAATCGCTTGGGGTTCATTACCGCTAAATATATTTGCTCGGGAATCTGCATCCACTTGTATATTAAATTGCTTAGCTAGGGGCTCATTCCATAACAATAACTGTGGCGCTGTCACCTTGGCTGGATGATCGCTAATTGCAAACCCCTCACCAATGTCGGTATACCTTGGCACTAATTTCATAATTAATCCTATTGTTTTTGGCTGATACCTACGCGATTGTCGCCTACACCATAAGCGACAATTAAGCTTAGCTCTTGCATGCTTAAGCCGCTTTGCTGCTGCAGTTCATTAAAGAATGCCTGCGCCGCACTTAGTGACTTTTTAGTTTGTAATCCGCCATCTATAATTTTATGGGCACGCAAATAGCTTTCTACGTCTCTTGAAAGTAAAAAAGTATCTTTTCCTAAGGCGCGCAGCGCATAAGGGCCGGTATTACCACCAAGCCTTGCACCATGCTTTTTTAAATACGCCCACAAGCCAATAATATCTTCACTTGGCCAGTTAGCAATAAACTCACTAAAGCTGCCGTATTGCTCTGCAACTTCGTGGATCATATACGCATTTTCAGTAATAGTTTTTACTTTTTTATAGTTGCGTACAATCCGCTCATCACTGGCTTTTTGCTCAAGCATATCCGGTGGCATCATCAATAGTTTTTCAACATTGAAATCCCAGAAAACCTCTCTAAATCCGGCCCACTTACTGTTGATCACCGACCAATAAAAACCACTTTGAAAAACTTTCCGAGTAAATTCTTCTAGCCAATCATCATCACTTAATGTGACGAGTTGCTTTGTTGATAAAGGTTTTGCGAGTAACAACTTAAGCATTTTTTCAGAGCCCTTTCGCTCTACCGCTCGCTTATAAATATCACTAAATTTTTCCATCTGCTTAATACCTTACTTCGACAATAGTACTAGTGTACGAGAAAAGCAGCTAATACGTAATAACTGTCAATCAGGATGAATCTATCTATATTTAGTCACTTGACACCTAGACGGCTAAAGTGGTTTAATCGCCACACTTACCCTATTACATTGTATTTGCTGATTGATTTTTCAATAGCAAGTGCAAAGGGCTGGAAGAGGTGCGTTATTCAGGTAGCGTATGTTAGGAGCGCAAACTCCATTGAGCATACGTGAGGGGAATTAACGCCGAGAGGTAACACTTTTTTGTGAAAGGTTGCTTCGGGCGACTAGGCTGAATCCTAGCGACTGTCACCAATAACATATTTGGTGGAGAGCTTCTGGTCTTAGTATAATAAGGCCGTGCGCCCTATTATTTAAGCCCATTCGCTCTTCGAATTATAAACACATTCAAAGAGTCAGGCATCCTAAATACCCGCCAAAAACTCGACGAATGCCCTATAAGTTCGTGAGAGATGATCAACAACTTCAATATTAACAATTTCCATTTATGGACTGCGCTGATCACCCCATTTGATCAAAATGGCCTAGTTGATTACGCAACCTTAGACACCTTGGTGGCCGAACAAGAAGCCGCTAACAATGGCATTTTACTGCTAGGTAGCACCGGCGAAGGGTTAGCCCTGACCCTCAAAGAACAGCAAGCCATCGTAGAGCATGTCTGCCAATTACAGCCGAGCGTCCCCCTTATGGTTGCGGTAGGCGGTAGTAACTTAAAGCAACAGCTTGAATGGGTTAATTACTGCAACCAGCTGCCTATCCATGGTTTTTTACTCGGCTCGCCTTTGTATGCCAAACCCGGTGCAGTGGGGCAAACGCATTGGTTTGAAAGCTTACTCAATGCCAGTTCTCATCCTTGTATGCTTTATAACGTACCAGGACGTAGTGCGGTTAGCATTCCCATTGCAACCATTGAAAACCTCAAACAACATAAAAATTTATGGGCACTGAAAGAAGCCAGTGGCTCTATCTCTCAATTTGAAGCCTATCGACAAGCAGCGCCTGAACTAGCCATTTTTAGTGGTGACGATGCCCTCATGCCTTATTTTGCCCAAGCAGGTGCAAAAGGTTTAGTGTCGGTTGCAGCCAATGCATGGCCAGTGCAAACCCATGAGTTTGTAAAGCGCAGTTTAAGCGGCCAACACCCTAATCTTTTTGTCCAGTGGTCTAGTGCTATCAATAGCTTATTTTCAGTAGCCAACCCTATCCCAGTCAAAGTGTTAATGCATTTACAAGGGCGTATTGGCAGTCCGTATTTACGCCCACCTTTAACACACCTTGAGCTGACACACACAGATGACATTTCATCGGCAAACAACACCATTTTATCTTGGCATTAAATACAGGTTTTTATAATGAACTGGTTAGAACTATTAAATAATTTAGAAACGGGCGCGGTTCGCGCAGCAACACAAGACGAAAACGGCCAATGGCACGCTAACGTAGAAGTAAAGCAAGGCATTTTAGAAGCCTTTAAAAACGGTCAAAACACCGAGTTTGCTGGCGGTTTTGTTGATAAACATAACTTAGCGCCGCAAAGCTTTGAAGCCACAGCAGGCGTTCGCATGGTACCCGGTGGTTCAAGTGTGCGCCGTGGTGCACATGTTGCCAAAGGCACTATTATTATGCCACCTGCGTACGTAAATATTGGTGCATTTATTGACGAGGGCACTATGGTAGATAGCCACGCGCTCGTAGGGTCGTGTGCTCAAGTAGGTAAAAATGTGCATTTAAGCGCAGCGGTACAATTAGGCGGAGTACTTGAGCCCATTGGTGCCAGCCCTGTGGTCATAGAAGACGATGCATTCATTGGTGCAGGCTGTGTGATTGTTGAAGGCGTGGTAGTTAAAAAAGGCGCGGTACTTGCCCCAGGTGTTCGCTTATCTGCAACCATCCCTGTTTATGACTGCGTAAATGAGCGCCAGCTTGATAAAGGCGAAGCAATCCCTGAATACGCGATTGTGATCCCTGGATCTCGCCCTGCGTCAAACGATTGGGCGCGCGAGCAAGGCTTAAGCATGTCGTGTGCGTTAATTGTTAAATACCGTGACGAGCAAAGTGATGCGTCATTATTGCTTGAAGAGGTTTTACGTTAATGACCTTTTTGAGCACGCCCGTTAAAACCGCTATTGATAAGCTAGCAACTGAGCTTGATACGCCCTTTTTTGTTTATGATCTTGATTCACTAAACACACATTTAACGCGTTTAGTGGCACAAACCGAGGTAAAACTCTGGTATGCAGTTAAAGCGAACCCGTTATCTAGCGTGATCCAACGCTTAAATAACGCTGGTTTTAACTTTGATGTCGCCAGTAAAGGCGAGCTTGAGCAAGTCCTTGCTCAAGGAATTAACAGTGAACGCGTGCTCAACACGGGGCCTGCAAAAAGCCCTAAACAAATTAAGCACTTTATTGCGCGTGGCGTGCGTACCTTTGTGGCCGAAAGTCTCAATCAGGTACGTTGGCTCAACGAACAAGCGATTGCTCAGCAGTGCCAGTTGCAGGTTTTATTAAGGGTACAATTACGCTGGCCCGAGGGTGATAAAAACCCGCTAGGGGGCGATAGTCTTACTCCATTTGGCTTAGGGTGCGACGAGTGGCAGGCGCTAAATACCAGTGACTACTGTGCACTTAATTTTGACGGTCTGCATATTTTTCAGTGGGGCAACATGCTTAGCAGCGACAAACTCGCTGAGCTGTGGACACAAATGATTACGCCGTTAAGGCAACTTGCTGAGGATTTAAATATTAACCTCAAGGTGCTGGATTTAGGTGGTGGTTTAGGTATTCCCTATACGCTTGATACGCCCACTCTAAGTTGGGATGCACTCATAGAGGCGCTTGCAAAAATTAAATGCGATGCGGGGGTTACTGAGCTATGGATGGAACTAGGTCGCTACGCTGTAGGCGAATGCGGCCACTACGCCACACCTGTTGTTGAGCGTAAACTAAATTACGGCCAACAACAGGTGATTATGAGCGGCGGCATTAATCATTTATTGCGCCCTGCGGTCACCAGTCAAGATTTCCCTGCGCGTTTATTACGAGATTCAAACGCAGCAAATCAAGCAATGAGCCTATACGGCCCCTTATGTACTGCACTTGATTGCTTAGGAGAGCACCAATTACCCAGTGATTTAAATGAGCAAGACTGGCTAGTATTTAGTCAATGCGGTGCCTACGGTTTTACCGAAAGTATGCCGTACTTTTTATGCCATGAGCTGGCCGGTGAATATGTTATCCACAATGGCGTATTGAGTTGCGTGCGACAAGCAGAAGATGCAAGCCACTACTTGAGATAAAAAAGATGAATAACACCATAGCTATAAGCCAAGAAAACATTGTAGTTGGCGAAGTCGCAAACGGACTACCACTGACTATTCCTGTGTATCGTTTAAAAGGCGATGGCACCGGCCCAAGTGTGTATGTACAAGCAAATATGCATGGCGCAGAAGTGCAAGGCAACGCGGTAATTTACCAATTACTTGAGCAACTAAAAACACTTAATTTAAAAGGTGATATTACCTTAGTTCCTTACGCTAACCCCATTGGCTGTAATCAAAAGTCGGGGGAATTTACCCTTGGCCGATTCGATCCCATTACGGGGACTAATTGGAATCGCATGTATCACTGCAATAATAAACTGGCGACCCAGTTTGCACAGCAGTTCAGCGATGCCGATGATAAGATTCTGAAAACAGCCTTTAAAGCCGCGTTAATTAATGACGTTGAGCAACAACTCAACGGCCCTGATTATCGTTTAACAACGGGGAAACGGATTGCGCTAAACTTACAAAAATTGGCGCATCAAGCAGATATAGTTTTAGATTTACACACCGGCCCTATTTCTAGTCAGCACTTATATTGCCCTGAGTATGCGACCGATAGCGCGCGTTACTTTAATATTCCCCATGTGCTGGTTATTCCTAATGCCTTTGATGGCGCAATGGATGAAGCAAGCTTTTGTCCATGGTGGCAGCTTAGTGAGCAACTTGCTCAGCAAGGGCGTGAATTTAACGTGCAAGTTGAAGCCTTTACGGTAGAGCTTGGCAGCCAAGAAAAAATCGATTTAAGCGCGGCTCTAGACGATGCCAATAGTATTTTAAGTTATTTAAATCATAAGCAAGTATTTGTTGATGCCCCCTACAAGCCAAAATTGATGACAAGATATGGCTGCCAACTAAATGATTATATCGCTTATTACGCGCCTATGGGTGGCATGGTTGAATACCTCGCACCTCTTGGCGGGCATGTTAAAGCTGGAGAACCCATTGCTAAAATACTGCGAATGGAGCGCTATTTAAGCGAACAACCGCTGCAAACTCTAAGCTTTGATCTCGATGCAATTGCGATATTGCATTTTGCCTCAGCGAGTGTGAATCAAGGTACCGAGCTGTATAAATTTTTTACCAACGTCTTTGAGCTTTAGCTCACCCCTTCTCATTGCGTGAGAGTTAGCTAGTAAATAACTAGTTACACAGTAAAAGCGACTTAGGTCGCTTTTCTTTTTAAAGTATTAAAGTTCAGGACAAATTCACCGTTTATGTGTTAAAAAGGCGCTATAATTAGCAAAATACTGACTTCCCTCACTTACAAAGGAATTATAATGAGTTGGCGCCATTGGATACTACTTTCTACATTACTCAGCACAACCGTTGTTGCTGAAGAAACAGCAAATAACGAGCAAAACAATGAACTTGAGCTGGTTAAACAATGTATTTTAAATGAAGTGATCGGTGGAGACGGTAAACAAACGCTCGATCAATTACGTAAAAAGTGTTCTGCCGTTGAAGAAAGCAAGCAGCTAACGGCTATCGACAAACGCCAAGCCCGTGAAGCGGTTGGTAAAAAAAATCGTAATGTAATTACCCCGCATAAACGTAATTATATTTTACCTGTTTCTTATATGTCGAACCCAAACACTCGCCCGTTTGATGGATTTGCAGAGTTAACCGATAAAAAAGATGGCGACCCACTTGATAACCTAGAAGCTAAATATCAGCTATCAATTAAAGTGCCTTTGTATGATGAGTTTGCCGATTCAGACCAAGCGATATTTTTTGGCTTTACTTTGCAGTCATACTGGCAAGTATATAACGACGATATTTCTTCCCCTTTTCGTGAAACCAACTACGAGCCAGAAGTATTTTGGATTAATTACTTAGACCCTGAAAACGTTTTATGGGGCGATGAAATGGCAATAGCCATTGGTATTTCGCACCAATCTAATGGTCGTAGTCAGCCAAACTCGCGTTCTTGGAATCGCATTTATGCCGATTTCATTTGGGAAAAAGACGGCTTTGTATTTAGCTTTAAACCTTGGTATCGCATTCCTGAAAACAAAAAGCCTGCGCCGTTAGATGCACGAGGTGACGATAACCCAGATATCTATAAATACATGGGTTACTTTGAATTTGGTGGCGCGTATCGCTTTAACGATCATGAATTTAGTTTTATGACTCGCAATAATTTAAATTCAGATAACCGCGGGGCAATTCAGCTTGATTGGTCATTCCCATTATGGGGAAGAGTTCGCGGCTACGCACAATATTTTAATGGCTATGGCGAGAGCTTGATAGACTATAACACCGATATTGAACGCTTTGGTGTGGGTATATTACTGACAGATTTACTGTAAAAAATGCTTATAAAAAAAGCCAAGCAACTCGCTTGGCTTTTTCGTTTATTCTTATTATTTTTTAACCACAAACTGCCCTTCAAATTGAGCAACCACCTCGTCACCATCAAAAATGGTTACCGGCACTAGGTAACTTGCTTTACCCGCATCTTGTAACTCATTTAAGTTCCCTTTACAGGTTTGAATATTCACACAGCCCTTAGGGTCAGTATTTAGTGGCTTTAAATACTTAATGTTGGCATCGGCTAACACAATATTCCCTTCAAGCCCGGCTTCTTTTAATGCTAAATACGTTGCCCCCCAACCCGTTAATGTAGCTAGGCTATAAATAGAGCCCGCAAACATAGTGTTGTGTAAATTTAAGTTAGCATTTAAATCTGCACGAGTAGTAAATTGCCAATCTGTGTAACTTTCAACTTTTATTCCCATAGCATCACTAATGGGGATTGATTCACGCCATGTGTTTTGCAGTACTTGAGTCCAATTTGGGTGGCGAAACCAACCTGGTTCACTCGGTTTGAGCTTAACCATTTTATAATGCTGTACATCACCATAAGCCAAATGTGCTTTTTCTTTATTTTCATAGCCATGGCGCTGATAAAATTCCAGTGCTCGCTCGCGAGCAAACAACACTAATTCATCAGCATCTTGATTCCACGCTATTTTTTCGAGCTCATGTAACAAGCGGCTACCAATATGTTGATTACGGTTACCCTCTGCAACCGCCATATAACGTACTTGAGCTTGTTGCTGATTATTAAAGTGCAAACGAGCCACACCCAATACTTCACCCGCTTTATTTTTAATGAAGCGATGCTCAGCCTCTTGCTCTAAATCGTCTTGCTCAGAGCCCCGAGGTTCGCCCCATGGGGCACGTAAAACCTGCCAGCGTAATTGGTAATAGGCTTGCCAGTCTTCACTACTTTGTGGGGTGCTCACTTGAAACATACATACTCCATAAATTAAAAATGTAAAATATTACGCTGTGCATTTTGTGAAAAACACCATACTCGATCTGGATAAAACTGCAAATAAGACTTTGGTGCTGAGAAAACAGCTGTAAAAAATTAATGACAAAAGCCGTTGCGATTTACCTCTGCTGGTTTATGCTCAATAGCATGAATAAATATATCCATTGCAGTAGTGGCCTGATCAGCCAACATTTTATTGAGCATAGTTCATCGCTAGGCCAGTTACTTTATTGGCATAATCAGCATGGTGAGCACATACAAGTAAGAGAGTATCAACAACTTCGCTGGCTACTCATTAATAACACGTTGCAGTCTGTTATTTTAAAAGCAAAACCACATGCATTACTGTTTCCACACCTTGCTTATTTAGCAACGGCTTGGCAACAGCTACCTGCGCCTAAAAAAGTACTCGAACTGGGTTTAGGTGGCGGTGCCATTCGTAATTACTTATTAGAACAGTATCCTCAAGTGCAGGTTACTTCAGTAGAGAAAAGCCCCCATATTATTGACTGTTATCAACAATTTTTTGCCCCCAGTGAACAACAACAGATTCATTGCGAGGATGCGCAAACAATTTTAAAATCAGCAGAGCATATGGACTGGGTCATTTTAGATTTATTTAGTGAATTAGACGCCCCGCGATTTTTATTTGATTCATGCTTTTATCAAACAATTTATGATGCACTTGATCAACAGGGCATCTTATTTATTAACTTTTTATCGCAGCACTCATCACAACTCACTCAGTTACAACATGTACTACTGACTGTATTTGGGAAGGCTATTAGTATTCAAAAAATTACCGGCTTTGTTAATCATATTGTGATTGTAAAAAAAGCACGTTAAGCGGTTAAATTAAAGGTAACCGGCCCATCGTTACATAAACTCACCTGCATATCGGCTGCAAATTCACCGGTCGCGACCTTAATACCGAGTAATTTAGCCTGCTCTACAAAGTAATTATATAGCGCTTGCGCTTGGTCTGGTGTAGCTGCCGATGAAAAGCTAGGCCGCATGCCTTTTTTTGTATTGGCTGCGAGCGTAAATTGCGATACGACTAACAGTTCGCCTTGTATGTCTTTAAGGCTGAGATTCATTTTATCGTTTTCGTCATTAAAAATACGGTAATTGGTGACTTTGTGTAATAGTTTATCAGCGCTGCTTTCATCATCTTCTTTTTCCACCCCCAGCAATAATACAATGCCTTGTTTAATTTCACCGACAAGCTGTTGGTCTATCACCACATTAGCATGTGTTACTCGTTGAATTAATCCCTGCATTTACTCTGTATCCTCTGCTTGTTGATCTTTTTTATTGTAATGCTGCATGTTAATACACACGGTGAATTCAGCGCCTAGTAGCACCACGACCCACGACAAGTAAACCCATACAAACAAAATGGGAATGGTTGCTACCGCACCATAAATCACTTCGTATGATGGAAAATGACTAATGTACAAAGCAAAGCCTTTTTTGGTTAGCTCAAATAACATGGCAGCAAATAGCGCACCGGGAACGGCCGCCTTAAACGAAACGCGAGTATTGGGCACTAAGGTGTAAAGCATAATAAAACCAGCCATAGAAATCGCATAAGGGAGTAGCTTTAACAAGAAGCCACTAAACCCTGGGATCCCCTGATCGGCAAACGATACCAACGACACAATATATGAGGTTACACCGATACTGGCGCCCAGTAATACGGGCCCTAAGCTGAGTACCATCCAATATACGGCAAACGATATCATCATCGGGCGTTTTTTCTTTACTCGCCAAATACGATTTAGCGTGGCATCTACATTACGAATAAGTAGCAAGGCAATGGCTGCTAAAAAGCCAATACCTACTGCCGTCATTTGATTGGCATTACTAGCAAACGAGCTAATATGCTCTTTAATAACACCAGAAGAGGTCGGTACAAAGTTAGTAAACAAAAAGCTCTCAATGGCTAAACGGGTCGACTCAAATCCTGGAAAAGCAGAAAATATTGCCACACCTACAGCAATAAGTGGGACTAACGAAAGTAAAGTAACGTAAGCTAAATACCCTGCATTAATGGTTATTTGATCGTCAATACAGCGATTAAAATATTGCATCCACCAGCCTGGTTGCAGTTTTAAAAACGCCTTAACTTGCTGTTTATAATGGGAGAGCTTATCATTCATACAATTGACTTTGTTGGTGAGCTTTTGATTATAATAACAATCAAGGCCATAATTTACAGCATTAACACTCGTAAATAGGAATTCAGATGAAAAAACAAACATTTTTAGGGACAACCATACTTGCGTTAATGCTGATGCTCTCTGGTTGTCAGTCTGCTTATTATTCGGCAATGGAAAAAGTAGGTGTTCATAAGCGTGATATTTTGATTGACCGCGTTGAAGAAACAAAAGACTCACAACAAGAGTCTCAACAAGAATTTCAATCAGCACTTGAGCGTTTAACTACACTCATTAATTTTGATGGCGGTGAGTTGCAAGATGCTTACAATCAGCTTAATGACGATTACGAGTCAAGCCTTCAAGCGGCAAACGAAGTATCAAGTAACATTAATAAAGTTGAAGACGTAGCAGAAGCTTTATTTGATGAGTGGAATGATGAGTTAGAGCAATACAAAAGTGCCTCACTTAAGCGTGAAAGCAGCAAAAAGTTAGCAGCAACACAACGTCAATTCGACCAGTTACTTCGCTCAATGCGCAGCGCCGAGAGTAAAATGGAGCCGGTATTATCCTCTTTAAAAGACAACGTATTGTACTTAAAGCATAACTTAAATGCGCAAGCGGTAGCGGCTATCAAAGGTGAATTTACTAACTTAAAGCGCGATATTCAGTTATTAATGAATGATATGAACAAATCGATTGAAGACTCAAATAAATTTATTGAGCAAATGAATAAATCCTAAATATTTAACCGATTAAACTGAGCCCGCTAAAAATAGCGGGCTTTTTTATACACACTTTTTGTTACTTTTTTGTCCTTTTTTAGTAACCTGCTTTTGTTACACTTTCTGTAAGATAAAAATAACAACTAAAAATGAATCATGAAAATACATACACTTAGCTTAATTATCGCCTCCAGTGTGCTCGTTGCATGCAGCACTGCGAATAATATTGAGGTTATTGCAGGCCCTGATACCGTTATTCCACTTCATCAACAAGGTGAGCAAGCTGGGCGCTACCACAACCTCTACCCAGGCAAAAAAAGTTATCCTGTTAGCTGTGAAACTGATTGCTACCCAAAAAACAATAACTTAGTTTGTGAAACAGAGGCTGAAAACTGCCAATATCAAGGTCAGCAAAAAAATCCGCAGGTTAATGCGGGCTTTACTATTCGTTGGCTCGGACACGCAGGCTTTGTGATCAAAACCCCGAATGGCCAACAAGTTGTATTTGATCCCGTAAAAGAGCAATTTGACTCGCCTATTGATTTAGCTTTTCGCCTTACTTCAGGATTTTATCGCAAGCCTGGCGACTGGCTCACTGACAATGAATTGAAAAACTTAGTCGCCGTTATGTATTCTCACATTCACTACGATCATTTCAATAAAGCCGATATTGAAGAAATTGGTAATCAGCCTCGCTACCTAACCCCCCTTGGCATGGCTGATAACTTTCCAATAGGTGGCTTTAACATTAGTGAAATGGCATGGTATGCAAAAACTAAAATTGATGATTTAACCATTCATGCGCTACCTGCGCATCATTTTAGTAGCCGTGTGTTAGTGCCTTTTATTTATGAAGATAATAATAAAGACCTATGGAATGGCTGGTTACTTGAGCAAAGTGGCAACACTTTATTTTTTGCAGGCGACACTGGTTATTCAAAACACTTCAACGATATACAGCAAAAATATGGCGATATCGATGTGTGCTTAATGCCTATTGCCTCTTATTACCATAAAGAGAACGGCAACTGGTACCGTTATGTACATACCACTCCTGAGGATGCCTTAACCGCAGCACAAGCGCTTAACTGTAAAGTAATGATACCGTGGGGCTATGGTAACTCAAGTTGGAAGATGGGCGATCACAGCAGCCACTCTGCACTACTGCGCTTATTGCATATGCATAAAAAAATGAACTCGAAGATCCCTCTGTATATTTTAAATGAAGGTGAAAGCATCCAGCTTTAATTAGTCATTTACACAAAATGCGTTTACATAATTAGTAATAACCCCCTCACTGAACTATCTTTAATTAACTAAACAGTCAGGGGGTTTTATGTTTCTTGTGCGACTCATTTACGCCAGTAAAATAAGTAGTGGTTTTGGGCCTGAAGATATAGAAAATATTTTACAAAGTGCGCGAACCTACAATGTAAAAACAAATGTCACCGGCATGTTATGTTTTAGTAATGAGTACTTTTTACAATGCCTTGAAGGCTCCAGAACCGCTGTTAATAATACCTATCAACAAATATTAAATGACAAACGCCACCACAATGTAATTATGCTCAACTATACCCAAATTCCCGAAAGAGAGTTTGAAACATGGTCAATGGGCTATGTGCCGCAATCACAGCTAACCGAATTACTTAATCTAAAATACTCGGGTAACATTGACTTTAACCCTTTTAAAATGTCGGGTGAAAGCGCGCATTTATTAATGTTGGCATTAAAAACAAGCATAACTGGGGCAATAAGTTAATATAATAAATACAACTATGAGATTGTTTTTAATTGCTATTTAAGCCAAGCTAAATCATCTTTAATTGATGAGCTTATTAATGAAAAAAACACTACTCGCTTTTAGTTTACTTTTCACCCAACCACTTATGGCTATTGAAGTTAGTCATACATCAACAGCTATTATTATTGATGGTGTCTCTGAAAGTACATGGGATAGCGCCACATGGCATCCTATGCCGCACCTAATGGATGGCGCACTTCCCTCATCAGAGGCCGATTTTAAAGGCCGCTACCGTCTTCTATGGGATGAAAACTACTTGTATTTACAAGCAGATATTAGTGACGATGTGCTGATTGATACTCACCCAGATCCAACTGATAAATACTGGGATGATGATGCCTTAGAAGTGTTTATAGATAGTGACGCATCGGGTGGGAATCATCAGTTTAATCATACCGCGTTTGCTTATCACATTGGTCTTGATAACCAAGCAGCCGATTATGGCCCTGATAAAAAAGCGCATTTATATACCGACCACTTAGTTAGTAACTGGAAGCGTAATACCACTGCGCCCTATAATATCACGTGGGAAGTGGCGATAAAACTCTACCCGAATGATTATCAACAAGGCGCAAAAAATACACCGCTTAAATTAACTGAAAAACACGTTATTGGTTTTATGCTCGCCTACTGCGATAACGACGGCAGTAAAGTTCGTGAGCACTTTATGGGCTCACACGAAGTAAAGCCAGTGAACGGTGACAGAAACCGTGGATTTATAGATGCAGATGTATTTGGGAAAATCACTTTGCTACCGAAAAGTAAGTAATCACTAACTAAATAATTGATAACGAAGGTTGGGTTGAGCTAAGCGAAACCCAACAAAAATATCCTATTAACAAAAACAGAGACTTTGCAATATAGATTATTTAATTCTCAAGCACGTTTTTCCTTATATAAAGAGCGCTGCGCCCTAATAAAGCTAATTTCAGCCACCCTTTTGCTCATGATTAATAATTTTAAGAAGCAAATCAATTCTGCGATTTGTTTTTTTGGTCTGCTCCCTAACCATTCCCTGCACCACAGCTGAAGCAAGGAAAATAAAACATATTATTTGAAATATTTCAGTTTCAATATTATAGAAGCTATTAGCAATTGATAACAAAATAAAGGGTAAAAAAATTGATATGAGATCTTTCAAGCCCCAATCATTGTTTCCTAACGTTTCAAATTCATCTTTATATTTTTGCAGTTCAGCAATATGTTCTATCTCTAGTTTTGCCATAATTTCATTTTCGGTATTCACACTAGCTCACACGCACATAGTAAATATAGCTTTGATAATAACTTAATACCTCTTTTAGGTTCAATATTAAAAACTGTTTAACAGTATCGAACCAACTGCGATGCTTTAACCTGTGGACTTACGCTCTTCTCTGGCTAACTATTATCCACAAAAAAGCCGCTGTATTTTGCAATACAGCGGCTTTTAAAATCATGATTCTAAATTAATAGATTATGACTTAGGCGCACGACCCGCACGTTTACGCTCATTTTCAGTTAAATGACGTTTACGAATACGAATGTTCTCAGGTGTAACTTCTACTAACTCATCATCAGCAATAAACTCAAGCGCTTGCTCAAGTGAATAGTTAAGAGCTGGTGTTAGTGTTTGTGCTTCATCGGTACCAGATGCACGAACGTTAGTAAGTTGCTTACCTTTAAGCGCATTAACTGTAAGGTCGTTATCACGGCTATGAATACCGATAACCATACCTTCGTATACTTCAACACCGTGACCGATGAATAAACGGCCGCGCTCTTGTAAGTTAAATAATGCGTTAGTTAGTGCTTTACCTGTTGCATTTGCAATCATTACACCGTTCTTACGAACACCTAGCTCGCCACCTTTGTGCGGACCGTAGTGATCGAACGTATGGTAAAGTAAACCAGAACCCGATGTTAACGTCATGAACTCAGTTTGGAAACCGATTAAACCACGGCTTGGGATCATAAAGTCCAAACGCATACGGCCTTTACCATCTGGGGCCATATCAGTAAGCTCACCCTTACGAAGACCAATTTGTTCCATGATAGAACCCTGGTGCTCTTCTTGACAGTCAATTGTTAGTGTTTCATACGGTTCTTCTAACACACCATCAACAGTACGTAAGATAACTTCTGGACGAGATACAGCTAACTCGTAACCTTCACGACGCATGTTCTCGATTAAGATACCTAAGTGTAATTCACCACGACCCGATACACGGAAGCTATCTGGGTTATCAGTGTCTGCAACGCGAAGTGCAACGTTGTGTACTAATTCTTTGTCTAAACGCTCACGGATATTACGTGATGTTACAAACTTACCTTCTTTACCACAGAAAGGTGAGTTATTTACAGAGAACGTCATCGTTACTGTTGGCTCATCAACACTTAGTGGAGGTAATGCTTCAACGTTGTTAGGACAACAAAGCGTATCTGAAATCTTAAGCTCGCCAAGACCCGTTACCGTTACGATGTTACCAGCGTAAGCTTTGTCAGTGTCAATACGCTCAAGACCTAAGTAGCTTTGTACTGAACCAATTTTACCGTTACGTTTAGACCCGTCAGCGCTAATAACCGTAACTTGTTGGTTAGGTACAACTGAACCGCGTTTGATACGACCAATGCCAATTACACCTTTATAAGAGTTGTAATCAAGCTGTGAGATCTGCATTTGGAAGTCACCTTCAGGATCTGCATCCGGTGGTGATACTTCGTCAACGATCATCTTGAACATAGGTTCCATGTTATCAGATGCTTCGTCTAAATCTAATGTAGCCCAACCATTGATTGCTGATGCGTAGATTACTTTAAAGTCTAACTGTTCATCAGTTGCGCCTAGGTTGTCGAATAAATCAAAGATTTGATCCATAACCCAATCAGGGCGAGCACCTGGCTTATCAATTTTATTGATAACAACGATTGGCTTTAAGCCTTGCGCGAATGCCTTTTGCGTTACGAAACGCGTTTGTGGCATTGGACCTTCCTGAGCATCAACAAGTAGTAATACTGAGTCAGCCATCGAAAGTACGCGTTCAACTTCACCACCGAAGTCGGCGTGTCCAGGAGTATCTACGATATTGATATGGTAATCATTCCATGAGATAGCGGTGTTTTTCGCTAAAATGGTAATACCACGTTCTTTTTCAATGTCGTTTGAATCCATCACGCGCTCTTCATTACCGCCGCGTGTTTCTAATGTACCTGATTGCTCAAGTAGTTTATCAACCAGTGTTGTTTTACCGTGGTCAACGTGGGCGATAATTGCTATATTTCTTAACTTTTCGATGCTCATATATTCACTCAGAGAAATTGAATCTCATTGATCCTGCAGGGGCTATACGTTCTCACCTGCGCTTTCACGAGATGTCCCAGCATAGGATTTAAAAGGGCGCATATTATCCCCTATAAATGGAATGGATGAAAGTTTATCCAAAATAAAATTTCAAACTTTCTCAATAAAATAATTAACCCATTGTTTTAAAATAATTAATTATGATGATTAATTTTTAGATATTTATATAAAAAGATGGTTTTGGGTTAATTTAAAGCGACTTTACTGCGTATTTTGCATTTTCTTTGTGCTAGTCTAAGGTGATTAATTTACAAGCAATTATTGCTTTGTAAATATTGCACCATTTTGGAAAAATTACGCACTAAGATGGTGCTCAATCTATATCACCTTTATTTTATTTATATTTTTTTACATAAAAAACAAATAATTATAATAGTGGCACAAAATCAGCTTGTAGATATTCAACGTATCTAAGCAGCAATAATAAAACCCAATAGTTGGAGGACACATGTCACAATCGGTTTTAGATTTTATTAAAGAAAATGACGTTAAGTTCATTGATTTACGCTTTACTGACACAAAAGGTAAAGAGCAACATGTTTCTATTCCTCATCATCAAGTTGATGAAGACTTTTTTGAAGATGGAAAGATGTTTGACGGTTCTTCAATTGCTGGCTGGAAAGGCATCAACGAATCAGACATGGTGTTACTACCAGATGCAGATTCAATTAAACTTGACCCTTTCACAGAAGAAACAACCCTAATCGTTCGTTGTGACGTGGTTGAACCTTCTACATTACAAGGTTACGAACGCGACCCTCGCTCAGTTGCTAAGCGCGCTGAAGAGTACATGCGCTCTACGGGTATTGCTGACACTGTTTTATTTGGCCCAGAACCAGAGTTTTTCGTATTTGACGACGTTAAATACAAATCTGACATGTCTGGTTCAATGTACAAAATTGATTCTAAGCAAGCAGCTTGGAACTCAGATAAAGAATATGCAGATGGCAACACAGGCCATCGCCCAGCTGTTAAAGGCGGTTACTTCCCAGTTGCACCTGTTGATGATTTCCAAGATTGGCGTTCTGCAACGTGCCTAGTTTTAGAAGAAATGGGTCAAGTTGTTGAAGCGCATCACCACGAAGTGGCGACTGCCGGTCAAAACGAAATTGCAACGCGCTTTAACACTATGGTGTTAAAAGCCGATGAAATCCAAGAAATGAAATATGTTATCCACAACATGGCTCACCTTTACGGTAAAACGGCAACGTTTATGCCTAAGCCGGTTGTTGGTGATAACGGTTCTGGTATGCACTGTCACCAGTCTTTAGCAAAAGATGGCGTAAACTTATTCGCAGGTGATAAATACGGCGGCCTTTCTGAAGATGCACTTTACTACATTGGCGGTATTATCAAACATGCTAAAGCGATCAACGCTTTTGCTAACGCGTCAACTAACTCGTACAAACGTTTAGTACCTGGTTTTGAAGCACCGGTAATGCTTGCATACTCGGCTCGTAACCGTTCTGCGTCAATCCGTATTCCAGTGGTTCCATCTGCAAAAGGTCGTCGTATCGAAGTACGCTTCCCAGATCCAACAGCTAACCCATACCTTGCTTTCTCTGCAATGCTTATGGCTGGCCTTGACGGAATTAAAAACAAGATCCACCCTGGCGATGCTATGGACAAGGACTTATACGACTTACCTGCTGAAGAAGCGGCAGAAATTCCAACAGTTGCTTCTTCATTAGATGAAGCATTAGCTGCGCTTGATTCAGACCGTGAATTCTTAAACCAAGGTGGTGTATTCACCAATGACTTAATCGATGCTTACATCGCACTTAAGTCAAAAGAAGTTGAAAAACTTAACATGACAACTCACCCAGTTGAGTTTGAAATGTACTACAGCTGTTAATTTATTAACCGATAAATAATGTGTGTTTTAAGCCCGCTTTGCGGGCTTTTTTTATGGTAAATTTAACGGTTCTACACTAAAGTGAAGTTAGTTTAAACAATGCAGGATAGCTGGATGGTAGGTAAGATTTTGTTGCTATTAATAGCTTTAATGTTAAGCCTTAATAGCTATGCGAGCGATAAAAAAATTTACGCATGGAAAGACAAAAATGGGGTGCTGGTTTTTTCAGATACTCCTCAGCCTGGCGCTAAAGAGGTTAAACTCACGAGCCAACATCTCAGCATGCCCGCTACAAACACCGATATTCTTGATACTGCTCCTACTAAAACAGCAGTAAAGTTTAGTATTAGTATTTCATCGCCTGAACCAAACCAAACTATCAGGGAAAACACCGGCTCTGTGTATGTCTCTACCCGTATTGCCCCTCGATTTGAAGCTGGATTTACTATTGGTTTATTTTTAAATGGCGTTGCCATTGGTGAACCTAGTGACACCACTACACTGGCGTTAAGAGATGTGGAGCGAGGCCAACACACACTGCAAGTTAAACTTTATAATAAACAAAATCAGGTAATTGCAACCAGTCCTGAAAGTGTATTTTTTATGCACCGTAAAGGCCTTAACATAGGTCGATAATTACAATTAAGTACGCGTGTTTAGCGTATATTTTCTAAAAACCTTGCCTACCTTCCCAGGCGCACTAAAATGGTGCAATGATGATTAATAAAACACATTTTAGCCCAGAGCTACTGAATATAATTTGGCAAAACCAAACCACCGCCCTGATGTTACTTGATGAAAGCTTTAAGCTTATTTACGCTAACACCAGTGCCAGTGAATTACTTGGCTTAGGCGAAAAACGTTTGCTAGGACAAGCATTCGACGATTTATTTAACTACCATTCTATCGACTTAAAACGCATTGCACAGTACTCGTTAGTTGATGGTGTAGACTGCCACCAGCACAGAGCTGACGTGGTGTTTATCGATTCTCGCCATGCAAAATTAGCGGTGAGTACTCGGCGAATAAAACATAACGACACCTATTATATTTTATTTGAATGTCGACAAACCGATGACGAAATAAAGCATGACCAAGTCTCAAATCAAATGCATCAATACCAAGCTGCGCGTAACTTAATTCGCGGTTTAGCTCATGAAATTAAAAACCCGCTGGGTGGAATTCGCGGGGCGGCGCAATTATTGCAGTACGAGGGTGATCAACAAGAAAGAGATCAATGTGCAGAACTGATAATTGAACAAGCCGATCGGTTGCGTGAATTAGTTGATAAACTCCTTGGGCCTAACCAACTACCGCAAAAATCGTATGGCAATATACATCAAACATTAGAGTCGGTTGTTAAACTCAGTACGTTAGATAACAACCGCAATATTCGGTTAGTTAAAGACTACGACCCGAGTATTCCTGATGTTTATATTGATCAGAGCAAGGTTCAACAAGTGGTGCTAAACATTGTGCGTAATGCACAACAGGCATTGGTAGATGGTGGCGAAATAAAAATAAAAACACGGATTAATTATCAGCATCGTCGTCCGGGAAAAGCCCCTAAAAAGGCATTACTTATTCAAGTAATGGATAACGGCCCAGGTATTGATGCTAATTTACGCGACACCTTATTTTACCCTATGACCACTAATAAAGAAGGTGGCTCGGGACTTGGATTATCTATAGCGCAAACCTTGATTGATCAACATGATGGCTATATCGAATGCGATAGTTGGCCAGGACATACTGAATTTAATATTTATCTGCCATTTACAGATTAATACTTTGGAGTTTGCATGAAAACAGCTTGGCTTGTAGATGATGATGCCTCAATTCGCTTTGTACTAGAAAAAGCACTGACTCGCGCAGGGTTTGAAGTAGAAAGCTTTGCAGATGCGCAAAACGTTCTTAATGCACTAAAATTTAGTCAACCCAGTGTGTTAATTTCAGATGTAAGAATGCCGGGGATGGACGGGATGGCGTTACTTGAGCTGATAGCTGAGCAAACCCCTGGCCTACCCGTTATTATTATGACCGCACACTCTGATTTAGACTCAGCGGTTAATGCTTTTCAAAAAGGTGCGTTTGAGTACTTAGCTAAACCGTTTGATTTAAATGAAGCCGTTGCGCTAGTGGAAAGCGCCTATCGTGCTAATTCGACCAAAAAAACCAAACGAAAAAGCGCGCCACCCAAAAGCGCTCATATTATTGGCGAAGCCCCTGCTATGCAGGAAGTGTTTCGTGCTATAGGTAAGCTGTCAGCATCCAGTATGAGCGTACTCATCAATGGTGAATCAGGTACCGGTAAAGAGTTGGTTGCCAGCGCCTTGCACAATCATAGCCCGCGTAAAGAAAATCAATTTATTGCTCTTAATATGGCCGCTATTCCTAAAGAGTTAGTTGAGTCTGAATTATTTGGCCATGAAAAAGGCGCTTTTACGGGGGCCGATAGCGTGCGTAAAGGGCGCTTTGAACAAGCCAATGGCGGTACCTTATTTTTGGATGAAATAGGTGATATGCCACTTGATGTACAAACCCGCTTGTTACGCGTATTAGCCGATGGCGAGTTTTACCGCGTTGGCGGCCATCAAAGTATAAAGGTGGATGTGCGCATTATTGCTGCCACTCACCAAAATTTAGAAGAGCTGGTAAAACAAGGTAAGTTTAGAGATGACTTATTTCATCGTTTAAACGTGGTTCGCTTACGCTTGCCGGCTCTACGCGAGCGCCCCGAAGACATAGAACGCTTAGCGCTACACTTTTTACATAAAAGTGCAAAAGACCTGCAAGTAGATAGTAAAGTACTTAGCCCTAAAGCGATTAAACAACTGTGTTTATTTAATTGGCCAGGAAATGTTCGCCAGCTTGAAAACACCTGTCGATGGTTAACCGTAATGGCACCTGGGGAGCTGATTGGTGAGCAAGATTTACCCCCTGAAATTATTGATAATGCCGCCGCAACTCAAGAAGGCGATTGGCTAGATTCATTTCAGCAATGGCTTAATCAAGAGTTTAAACAAGGTAAAGAAAATATTTGGCCGGATATTCAAGCCCAGCTGGAAACCCGCTTAATAAAAACAGCACTCGCTAATTGTTCAGGCCATAAGCAAGAAGCCGCGGTAAAAATTGGTTGGGGTCGCAATACGTTGACCCGTAAATTAAAAGAGCGCAATATTAGCTGATATTTTATAAGGCTAGCGCCCTAGGTTATTGATGAAGTTAATTGAAAACATCCCTTTGTTTAAGCAAATGGAAATTATAAATCGCTTAGAATTCTTTAAAGAGTTCACGCTTAATGAACGTCAAATTCTTTTAGAGTCGTTTGGATTATTATACTTAGTAAGTAAAAATCAGTTTTTATTTAAAGAGTTTGATAATGACAAGCGACTTTTTATTGTCCTCAGTGGCTCTTTGATGGTGTTTAAGCATAGTCACCTACTGGAACTGGGTAGTATAGAACCTGGTGAATTTATTGGTGAAGGCGCGTTTATTAATAACCGAGAGCGCAGCATTAATGCACGCGCCAAAGAAAATGCCATCGTACTGGCTATTACTGCCGACGCCCTTACCCGCCTGCCTAATGTTATACGCGAAAAAATTAAAGACCGTATTATTGAAGGAATGAGCCTGCGCATAGCTAAACTAAGCGAACATATAGAAACCCACGGTTAAATCAGTCCATATAAACAATTTGTAGTGAGCAATCAAGCCAACCGGGGGTGTTAACACTTGCGGTAAATGTGTAGGTATCTGACGGCTTGGCGCCAAAGGGGGTATTTACAAGCGGCTGCGAATGACTGTATGTTTGCGAATAGTCTTTATAATAAACAACAACATAACCATATAAATATTCCCAACTTAACCTCACGATTGCGCCACTTGGTAATGTAAACTCAACAGCTTCATTTGCAAATTTGACTGCTAAATCATTGTATTTATCTTCGCTGCAATGAGTTGTTCTCAGCTGTTTAGGCATAACAAAATTTCTATTGGCATCAGCATTTTTTAAATAAAAGCCTATATTGCCATCACCATAAAAATGATTTGAACGACTTGTATAATTAACTTGTGGCGCGTACCCTAACTCTTGCATTATAGCTGCAAGTTGCTCCGTCTCTTTGGGGTAAATTTTATCGCTTGAGAGTAGTAATGTGGCCTCACCAAAATCTGATGGGATTGCTAGTTCTACATATTCATAGGGAAGAGTTTGTGCATTTAGTGCAGCATCTAGCTGGTTGCGCTGTTCACCTTGCAAGTTTTCAATAAAAACATAAACAGTAGGTCGCTGGCACGCAGCTAATAAAAACACCAATATACATATTAAAATTCCATTTTTCATTATCACCCCCAAATGATTACAAGTGTAGTCTATAAGGGGGGATTTAAAATGGCAATTTAATTTATTTGGTTATTTAACCATGCATCAACACTCTGGCGATTATAAAGTACTTCATTAAATAAACGATGTCGTTCAAATACCAGCTCGCTTTGTTTGGTTTTAAGCCCGCTGACTAACTGACTATGGGTGTCATTAAACTTGGAGATAACTGAAAAACCACGTTCAGTGTCTTCTTGTACCTGCTGAGCCAAATGCTTTCTAACATCATCAGCAGTTAACATATCTGAATTGTCTAAGCCCATTAGCTCTTTTTTCATCGCTAATCTTATGCCCATGTTTTACTCCACTGTTTATATTCAATCTCTTTTTACGACAGATATTGGCAATAAGCGCGCCAATGTGTAATTTTTTTCACGCGAAGTGTAGCCTTGAATTACTTCAGTTTTTTTAAAGACAAATGAAAGAGGTAAAAAGTTTCATAAAAAATGCACAATCATCGCATCTAACAAACGCACTTTGATGCAAAATAACCAGCTAGCCTTTATACTACAGCTAATACCACCCCCCACAGAGAAACATGATGAACGAAGAATATATAGAAATTGAATTAGAAGAAGAGCCTATAGAGCTTTGTAAATTATTAAAAGTATTAGATCTAGTTGAAGGTGGTGGCCAAGCAAAAAATCTAATTAGCGGTGGCTATGTGGGTGTTAACCATGAAATTTGTACAATTAAACGGAAAAAATTATACAGTGGCGATGTTCTTACATTTGATGGCGAGTTGTTCCAACTGACGCTAAGTGAAGATGCCACTCCTGCAGAGCGTCCTGTTATTGATGAAACAGTTACAGCAGAAAAAGCCGCGCCCGTAGCAACAACAGAGCCGGCTAAAAATAAGCGCAAACGTACTAAAAAACCTAAAGTGGATGAAAAAACGGGTCGTCGTCCTATTTCGTTTGGCTAACATTCGCTTACGTCATATGTGTTATTAAAAGCCAGTTTGCATCACTGGCTTTTTTATTCTTTAATAGAATATCAATAATAAAAAATCGATGCTTACATGTCAGAAAACACTGCAAACCGCTGGATAAAACCCGTACTCATCACCGCCCTGTTATGGAATATATTAGGTGTTTTTGCATTTATCATGCAGCTATCATTAACACCCGAAATGGTAAGTAAACTCCCACAAGAACAACAGCTTGCTTATAACAACCAACCTCTATGGGCTACTTTAGCGTTTGCTATTGCAGTATTTGGCGGCGCATTAGGGTGCGTACTTTTATTATTCAAAAAATCACTAGCCGCATTAACATTAATAATCTCTTTGGCAGCGGTTTTAGCTCAGCAATACTATAATTTTATGATTATTAATAGCATCAGCTTGTTTGGCGTTAGCGCTATTTTTATGCCTATTGCAGTGACCTTAATTGCGATTGCATTGGTGTATTTAAGTTTCCACTTAAAACAACAGGACTACTTTAAATAACACTTTTTTGAGTTTAGTTTTGTGGCCAATTATTACTCAGAGCATCCCTTGAATTTTAACTTTTGGCCTTCATCTCTATTTATATAACAGTCAAAAAAATTACACTGCATGGTATTTTTTTATCATGGTACACAGTTTGCAAACTACTACAGAGCTCACTTTTTCAAGAATATCAATCTAATTTATTGAAGGGACAAATAATGAAAAATAGTTTCGACACCCAACAACAGCTTACTATCAATGGCGAGCAATACCATATTAACTCGCTCATGGGACTTGGCGATAAAGCCAAACGCCTGCCTTTTTCGTTAAAAATATTACTAGAAAATTTATTGCGTAATGAAGATGGTGTGAATATTAAAGAGCAAGATATTCAGGCACTACTAGATTGGGATCCAAAGGCTAAGCCCTCGGCCGAAGTAGCCTTCACCCCTGCCCGCGTAGTAATGCAAGATTTTACCGGTGTCCCTGCTATTGTTGACTTAGCCGCCATGCGTGATGCGATGGAAAAGCTTGGTGGCGATCCTGCAAAAATAAATCCGCTTTCTCCGGCTGAACTGGTGATCGATCACTCAGTACAAGTGGATGGTTACGGTAAAGATGGCTCATTCGACTTAAATTCAAAACTAGAATATGAACGTAATAAAGAGCGCTACGAGTTTTTACGTTGGGGTCAAACCGCATTTGATAATTTAAAAGTGGTGCCACCAGCCACAGGTATTGTCCATCAAGTAAATTTAGAATACTTAGCACGTGTAGTATTTAATGATACAAAAAACGGTAAATCGTTAGCCTATCCAGATACACTGGTTGGTACTGATTCTCACACAACCATGATCAACGGCCTAGGCGTACTCGGTTGGGGTGTAGGCGGTATTGAAGCCGAAGCCGCCATGCTTGGCCAACCTATTAGCTTGCTTATCCCACAGGTTGTGGGTGTTAAATTAAATGGTCGCTTACCTGAGGGCACTACAGCAACCGATTTAGTACTTACTGTTACTGAAATGCTGCGTAACCACGGTGTGGTAGGTAAGTTTGTTGAGTTTTATGGTGACGGGCTTGCCGACTTACCACTGGCCGACAGAGCGACTATTGCCAACATGGCACCGGAATATGGCGCAACCTGTGGTATTTTCCCTATTGATGATGAAACGATTAATTACTTACGCTTAACTAATCGTGATGAAAAGCAGCTTAAACTGATTGAAGATTACGCAAAACATCAAGGTTTATGGCGTAATGATGGCGATGAAGCACATTATACCGATAAGCTAGAACTAACTTTAGATGATGTAGTACCAAGTCTTGCTGGCCCGAAACGTCCACAAGACAGAATCACACTGGATAAAGCCGGTGATGTTATTGGTCAACACTTAAAAGACTTCCAAGACGAACGTATGGCACGTCGAGATAAAAGCGATGAAGAGCAAGCGCGTATTGAAAGTGAAGGCCCTACTACCAATCCTGACGAACCCACTGATGAAGCGCAGTTTATGGGCGCAGCAAAAGTTAACTTTAATGGCCAAGAGTTTGAATTAAACGATGGCGCCTGCGTCATTGCTGCAATCACAAGCTGTACTAATACCTCTAATCCAAGCGTAATTTTAGCGGCAGGATTGGTGGCTCAAAAAGCACGTCAATTAGGTATTAATGTAAAACCTTGGGTTAAAACGTCTTTAGCACCAGGTTCGCAGGTGGTTACCGATTACCTTGAAAAAGCAGGGTTAATGGATGATCTTGATGCGCTTGGTTTTAACTTAGTTGGTTATGGCTGTACCACCTGTATCGGTAACTCAGGCCCATTAGCGGATGAAATTTCAGAAGCTATTCAAAAACATAAACTAATTGTAAGCTCTGTTTTGTCGGGTAACCGTAACTTTGAAGGGCGTATTCACCAAGACGTTAAAATGAACTTCCTCGCGTCGCCACCACTTGTAGTAGCTTATGCTATAGCAGGTAGAACCGATATTGATGTATACAACGAACCACTTGCGCAAGATAAGTATGGTAACGATATATACCTTAAAAATATTTGGCCAAGCGTTAAAGAAGTGAGTGAGCTTGTAAAAAATACGGTAACTAAAGAAATGTTCGAAAAAAGCTACGCCAATGTTTACGATGGCGACAGTCGCTGGCAAAAAATTCAAATACCTGATGGTAAGCTTTACGATTGGGATGCTGCCTCGACTTATATCAAAAAAGCGCCATTCTTTGATGGTATGAGTGTTGAACCGCCGGGGATCCCAAAAATAGAAGGTGCGCGCTGTCTAGCTAAACTAGGCGATTCAGTGACTACCGATCATATTTCACCAGCAGGTGCGATTAAAGCGGAGGCACCCGCAGGACTTTATCTACAAGAAAATGGGGTAGAAAAAGCACAGTTTAATTCTTATGGTTCTCGCCGTGGTAATCACGAAGTGATGATGCGTGGTACATTTGCTAATGTGCGCCTTAAAAACTTACTCGCCCCCGGTACTGAGGGCGGTGTCACTCGCACTCAACCTGACGATAAGCTAGAGAGTATTTATGATGCGGCAATGGCATATCAAGAGAGTGGAACACCATTAGTGGTTCTAGCAGGTAAAGAATATGGTACCGGCTCCTCACGAGATTGGGCTGCAAAAGGCTCATTACTACTCGGTATTAAAGCTGTGATAGCACAAAGCTATGAGCGCATTCACCGCTCGAACCTGATTGGTATGGGCGTATTACCTTTACAATTTAAAGAGGGTGAAAGCCATGAGTCATTGGGCTTAACGGGGCAAGAACAATTTGATATTCAAGGTTTATACGACAAAACCGACGAAGTCAGTGTCATTGCCACCAACAGTGAAGGTAAACAAGTTAGTTTTAGTGCCGATGTGCGTATTGATACCCCTAAAGAGTGGGATTACTACAAACATGGCGGGATTTTGCAGTACGTATTACGCAATATGCTCGACTAACTAGGCATTAAACAAGGTAGCTTAAAAGCCTAGCTCAGCAATGAGCTGGGCTTTTTTACATTCGCTATAGAAGTAAATATTGATACACCCTTGCGCTAAATCAATGTTGCTCTATCAAGATACCATACACTAAGAAGACACGCTGCGCAGAGGTCGCCATGTCTTCAATAGTAATGATAAGACTACTTAAAACATCTATTTTGCTTGGGTTATGCCTGATTGTGACAGGCCATGTATTAATTGTATCGAGCTACTTTACCAGCCAGTACGGTATTAAAGGCATTATTACTGCAGCAGCGTGCATTGCAATTGGTGTGTTTTTATCACTGCCAACTAAAATTTATTTAACCATATTATTAATGGAAGCAGAAAAGCGCTACTTGAAATCGCAGTAACCACCTAGGGCTAAAAGCCGCTGAAACTTTCGACTTCTTTACTGCGTTGCTCAATTCTCTTTTTGGCTTTTTCAGCATCTTCAAACAACTTATTAATTGACTCACTGTTGTATATTTCAGGCGCTCGCTGAGGAAAAGGTTTTGCAGCAGATTTAGCACTGCCACTTAATATAGCTGTATCTTCGGCTACCACAACATTAATATCTGCAGGGTCAAGGTGCACTTCAATACTCTTGCCATTTTTATTTGGCACATCGGAGAAATGCCACTGCCCTTGCTCATCTTGCCACTTATAAATTTTACTTTGAGAGTCAGATGCTAACGGTGACGATGTGATTTTATCTCCTACTTTTTTAAGCTCAAGTGTGAGCTGTTCGAATGTATTAGATGAAAGCGCTACCACTTTATCTTTAATAGAAAAAGATTCATTTTTAATCAATGAGCTGGTTAGCCAAGGTTGCCCATTTGGCTTTTTAAGATAAAACAAAGAGATAAGAGCAATGACCATTACTGATATTGCTAAGTAGGTAAAGTATTTCATAGCGTTCCTGCTGTAAATTTAATCCTTTATTATCATTAATATAATAAAAAAACAGCAGTCAGGCAATTATTTTCCACAAAATAAAAACGCAGCTTTAGCTGCGTTTTTAAATTTATAGCTTTGAATAATAAGGTAATTAAATTCCATCACCATCAATATGCAAGCCACACTCACGGTTCAGCCCAAAAAAGCGGGTTTCTTCTTCGCTCATTCCTGGCTCTAATTTACGCGTAGTGTGTACATCACCCATAGACACATAACCTTGCTCCCATAATGGGTGGTATGGCAGATCATGTTTAGTGAGGTATTGGTACACATCACGATTATTCCACTCAATAATAGGGTACACTTTTACTGTACCCCGGCTTATTTCTAAAACTTGTTTTTCAGCACGGCTCGACGATTGATCTCGACGCAAGCCACTAAACCAAGTGCTCGCGTTAAGCTCTTTTAAAGCACGCGTCATTGGCTCTACTTTATTGAGCTGGTTGTATTGCTTAATACCTTCTTCACCAAGCTCCCATAGTTTTCCAAATTTAGCCTCTTGCCAAGCAGGGCTCAACTGCGCTTTATACACTTTTAAATTAAGTGATAAACGCTCGCTCATCTGATCGATAAACTGATAGGTCTCTGGAAATAGATAACCCGTGTCTGTTAGTACAACTGGTATATCGGGGCGCTGTGATGTCATTAAATGCAACATTACCGCTGCTTGAATACCAAAACTCGATGATAAAAACGCGGTGTCAGGCAAGTGCTCTAGCGCCCATGCAACGCGCTGCTCAGCACTCATGTTAGCCAGCAAACCGTTCGCATCAGCTAACATAGCCTGTTGGCTTTGCTTATCTAGCTGTAATATGTTTTTAAATTCACTCATGGTCAATTTTAAACCTCACCAGCGCGGTGCGCTGCTTTTAAATTATGCGTAAAAATCGGTAACAGATACTTTTACTTCTGCAACAATACCCTTGCGAATAACAAAATCACCAAAGCATTCGCCTTCATTGCGCTCACTAACCCATTGCCCAATCAGCTTATCAAATGCCTCTAGGTAAACTTCTTCGCCCACATTTTCAAGATAAAGCTTAGGGATACGCGTACCCTCCGTATTCCCGCCAAGGTAAACGTTGTACTTACCTGGGCCTTTACCTACTAATCCAGCTTCAGCTAGCATGGCACGACCACAGCCGTTAGGGCAACCAACCACACGCATAATAATGCTGTCATTAGGTACTCCATGCTTGGCCAATAAGCCTTCTATTTTTTCAATTAAACTCGGTAAGTAACGCTCGGCTTCGGCCATCGCTAAAGGACAAGTCGGCAGTGATACACACGCCATTGAGTTTTTACGTTGCTCAGTGTCTTTGTCATCAATCAAACCGTGTTCACGCGCTATTTTTTCAATGATTGCTTTTTGACCTGCAGGTACACCGGCAATAATTAAGTTTTGATTGGCGGTCATGCGAAAATCACCTTGATGAATTTCTGCAATCTTACGACACCCTGTTTTCAGTGGCTTATTGGGGTAATCTAAAATACGACCACTTTGGATAAAGAGCGTTAAGTGATGTTTACCGTCAATGCCTTCAACCCAACCAATACGATCCCCTCGATGAGTAAACTCATAAGGGCGGCTTGGTGCAAAGCTCACGCCTGCACGTTTTTCAACTTCTGCTTTAAATACATCAGACCCAACACGGTCAAGTGTGTATTTAGTTTTTGCATTTTTACGATTTGAGCGGTTACCCCAATCACGCTGAACAGATACCACGTGCTCAGCAATTTTTAACGTATCTTCTAGGCTAATAAAGCCAAAGTCGTCCGCTTTACGCGGGTAGGTTGCTGTATCGCCATGGGTCATGGCAAGGCCACCCCCTACTAGCACGTTAAAACCAACTAATTTACCGTTATCAGCAATCGCCACAAAGTTTAAATCGTTAGCATGTACGTCCACCTCATTATTAGGTGGTATCGTCACTGTGGTTTTAAACTTACGCGGTAAATAAGTTGAGCCTAAAATTGGCTCTTCTGTAGTTTCAGATTTTTCACCATTGAGCCAAATTTCAGCGTATGCCTTCGTTTTAGGTAATAAGTGTTCAGAAATTTTTGCTGCCCACTCGTAGGCCTCTTGATGTAACTCAGACTCAACCGGATTGGTAGTACATAACACATTACGGTTAACATCACCGGCGGTTGCAATAGAATCAATACCCACGCTATTAAGTAGCTGGTGCATACCTTTAATTTCAGGTTTTAATACACCATGGAACTGAAATGTTTGGCGCGTAGTTAAACGAATACTGCCATAGCTGGTTTTCTCCCCAGCAAACTTATCAATTGCTAACCATTGCTCGGGCTTAATAATACCGCCAGGCATACGTGCACGCAGCATGACATTATGTAGTGGTTCTAGCTTTTGCTTAGCACGCTCGGGACGAATATCGCGGTCATCTTGCTGGTACATGCCATGAAAACGAATTAACTGGAAATTATCGGCAGTAAAACCACCGGTAATTTCATCTTTTAAATCTTGCGCTATAGTGCCGCGTAAAAAGTTACTTTCTCTTTTTAAACGTTCGTTATCAGAAAGCTTTACGGTTTTATCTTGTTCGCTCATTTTAAATCCTAAATTTGTTACAGTGACGGCTGTTAGCTTTTAATAAAATAAACAACGTGCACTTAATACACGTCTTTCTGATAGCGATTTGCGCTACGCAAATCTTTTAAGTATTGATCGGCCTCTTCATTACTTTTGCCGGTATTTTCTGTGATGATATCAATTAAGGCATTGTGTACATCTTTAGCCATACGGTTTGCATCGCCACACACATAAAAATGAGCACCCGCTTCTAGCCAGTCAAACACTTCTTTTGAGTTTTTACGTAACTTATCTTGCACGTAAACTTTTTCTGCTTGGTCGCGGCTAAACGCCACATCTACTTTACTTAACAAGCCTGATTTTAAGTAACCTTGAATTTCTACTTGGTATAAAAAGTCTTGGGTAAAGTGTGGGTTACCAAAAAACAGCCAGTTTTTACCCGTAGCCTCTCGCGCATCACGCTCTTGTAAAAAGGCACGGAACGGTGCAATACCTGTACCTGGCCCTACCATGATGATCGGTGTGTCATCATTTACTGGTAAGCGGAAGTTGTCGTTATGTTCACTAAATACTTTTACTTTACAGCCTTCTTGCGCACGGCGTGCTAAATAGCCTGAACAGCCACCTAAATGCTCTGTGCCAAACGCTTCAAACTCAACCAATGCAATAGTTAAATGCACTTCGTCCTCAACCTCGCTTTGGCTAGAAGCAATTGAATATAAACGCGCTTGCAATTTACGTAGGCAATCAACCAGTGTTTGCGCCTCTAATTTAGCTGGGTTTTGTGCAACCACATCAAAAATTTGGCGAGGCTCAATATATTCACGCATTGCGGCTTTATCTTCCACAAGCTTAAGAAGTTCAGGCGTGCCTGTAGCCGTGGCATATTTTTCTACAAAACCAGGGTACGATTGTGTCAGCTCTAGTTTTTCAATTAAGGCATCACGCACGCTAAGTTCTTCATCGCCAAGTTTAACGCGGCTATTTGGATCAATTTGTGTTTGCGTTAGTAGCTCATCTACACGGGCTTCATCATTTAAAAAGTAAATGCCTAATGAGTCACCCGGCGTATAGGTAATGTCAGACCCTTCAAGTGAAATTTCAACATGGCGTACATCTTTGGTTGAGTCACGACCGGTAATTTTTTGCACTAAGCTTAGCTCTGCCGCAAACGGGTTTTGCTTAGTGTATTGGCTAGCCGCTGTTGTGGGTGTACCAAATGGCATTGATACAACTTGGCCGCCTGTAGCATCCTGCTGAGCTTTTAAATCTGGTTCAAACGCATTTAACGCGCCCTCAATCCAAGTGGCGGCTTCGTCATCGTAATCAACGTCTAGGTCGGCACGTTGATAAATAACCTCTGCACCGAGTTTAGTTAAACGCTCTTCAAAGTCTTTAGCGGTTTGACAGAAAAATTCATAGCTAGAATCACCTAAACCTAATACCGCGACTTTAACGCCATCAAGCTTTGGCGCTTTTTTGGTAATTAAAAATTCGTACAGTGTTTCGGCATCTTCAGGTGGCTCACCTTCACCATAAGTTGATACAACAACGGTTAAAAACTTTTCTTTTTTCAATGCGGTTGGCTTGTAATCTGACATGCTAACCAGCTTTGCAGCTAACCCACGAGATTCAGCTTGCTCTTTAAGCTTAGTCGCCACCGCTTTAGCGTTACCTGTTTGTGAACCATACAAAATAGTAAGTACTGCTGCCTCAGAGGTTGCTGGTGTACCTGCAATTGGCGCACCTAGCGCTGCTGAATTAGCATTAGCAGCCAAATAGCCGCTAACCCACGCTTGCTGAATTGGATTAAGCTCAGCCACTAAACCTTGTAGCTTTTGTACTTGCTCTTGCGAAAGCGGACTTGCTAGCGCATTGAGTTGACCTAACAACATGAATTTTTCCTCATAACCCTGAACGTTAAACACAATGCTTGTTCACATTGTTTAAAATGAGTGCCACCTCATTCAGAAGGTTCTGTTGAGGTTAATTGAGTATGCAGGATAGCCGTCTAAGCATAGATAAAAAAAGAATAGAATCTGCTTTGATATTCCATTTAGTTATTAATCTAGCTAAAAACCAGTGAAATTAACCTAAAGGGTTTTTATTGCCTTTTATGAAATTCTAATTTAACAATTTTGTAACCTTTATAATCTAATGTATATTGCTTAAAACTATAAAATAGGAACACCTATGTTACACGGTATATATAAAAACAAATTACTTTTGAGCGCGTTGTTATTGAGCTCTTTGCCTGCGATGGCTAATGTCGTCAATGGTAATTTTGAACAATGGACAGGCAACACTCCACAAGCGTGGACGGTGATTGATAGCGGTATTAACGTATCTGCCAACAGCACAGTCGTGAGTACAGACTTACAAGCAGCTGCGATTAGCGTAAATACAGGCACACAAAGTAACACTGATTTTTTACAGCAAGTCGCGGTGGAAATGGGTGAAACTTATGAATTTTCAGTGGATGTGTATCATACCGAAGGTCATCTTAAGGCGCGTTTATTTATAGATGGTTATCAAGGCTACTCAAACCCTGCTTTAACAAACCAGTGGCAAACCATAACTTACAGCTATACCGCTGATAGTAGTAAAACGATTGATGTCGGTTTACGCTTTTACGATACAAGCGGCTTTGATGGTAGTGAGTTAGTTTATGTTGATAACTTCTTACCTAATAATGACAGCGGCGGCGGTTATCCAAGCTGCGCAGATAACAGCCTTACTTTTAACCTAACCACAGATAACTATGGCGAAGAAACCAGTTGGCAAATAACGCACAACCAGGCTGGTATAGTTGCAAGCGGCAGTGGATATGCCGCAAATACTCAATACACCGAACAATTATGCGTAGCCGATGGTGAGTATACATTTACTATTAACGACAGCTACGGCGATGGTATTTGCTGTTCATATGGCAGTGGTAGCTACGCCTTGAATAATGAAGCCACATTGCTTGCCAGTGGATCAAGCTTTCAAGCAAGTGAGTCTACCGCATTCTCATTAGGTGCTACTCAGCCAACACCGACGCCAACCGGCTACTATGTGACAACCCAAGGCTTAACTGGATACACGCTAAAAACTGAGCTTTATAACATTATTAATAACCATAACGCTCAAGGGTATTCTGCTATTTGGAGTTTTTACGACGCATCAGCACGCGATAAATACTTTGAAAATGATAACAGTATTTTAGACATGTACAGTGAAAAGCCAAATGGAGTTGATAGCTACACTTATACCGCTGTAAGCGATCAGTGTGGCACCTACAATAGCGAAGCCGATTGTTATAACCGTGAACATTCATTTCCTAAAAGCTGGTTTGGCGGTACCATAGAACCAATGAACTCTGATGTTCATCATATTTACGCCACTGACGGCTATGTAAATTCAAAGCGTAGCAACTTCCCGTTCGGTGAAGTGGCCAGCGCTACGTTTACATCAACCAATGGCAGCAAACTAGGTTCTGCAAGTAGTGCGATTAATTACACTGGTACTGTATTTGAGCCTATTGATGAATTTAAAGGTGACTTTGCTCGCGCTTATTTTTACATGGCTACACGCTACCAAAACGTAATCGGCTCTTGGCAAAATAACACTACGGCTAGTAATGCAGTACTTAACGGCTCTAGTAACCAAGTATTTGAAAATTGGGTCGTGGCTATGTTGTTAAAATGGCATAACAACGACCCCGTTAGCCAAATGGAATTAGACCGCAATCAAGCAGCGTTTGAATTTCAGGGAAATCGTAACCCGTATATCGACCACCCTGAATTTGTAGAGATGATTTGGTAAAAGGGCTTCGGGCTTCGGGCTTCGGGCTTCGGGCTTCGGGCTTCGCAGAAAAGCATATGCCTTTGCACTTGCAAAGGCTTTTCTTACGCCTATTTTATAATAATATTTTATTGCACTTAGGTTCGTAACACTCAACCCAAACTACGGCGCTATAATTTACTTCTGCCAGCTAAAGGCTGAAAGCTTACCGCTAAAAACTGCTCTAAACGTAAAAAGCCCCAGCTAATGCCGGGGCTTTTCATAAAACAGACTTAATTAAAAATTAAGCTTGTTTTGGACGTTCAACAACATCTACCAAAGTCCAAGATTTGTTCTTAGAGATTGGAGCGCATTCACGGATAGTAACTACGTCACCCGCTTTTGCAGTGTTATTTTCGTCATGTACGTGTAACTTAGTCGTACGTTTGATGAATTTCCCATAGATTGGGTGCTTCACGTAACGTGCGATAGCAACAGTGAAAGATTTTTCCATCTTGTCGCTGATTACACGGCCTTGAAGAGTACGAATTTTATCGCTCATTATTGACCTGCCTTCTGGTTAATAATTGTTTTTACACGCGCGATATCGCGACGTACTGTTCTTAGCGTGTGTGTCTGAGCTAACTGACCAGTGCTTGCTTGCATGCGCAGGTTAAACTGCTCACGAAGAAGACCTAGAAGTTCAGCATTTAGCTCTTCTACGCTTTTATCTTTTAGTTCGCTTGCTTTCATCACATTACCGTCCGAGTTACGAAAGTTGTTTTGAATGGCAGTTTACGAGCAGCAAGGTTAAACGCTTCACGAGCAAGCTCTTCTGAAACACCTTCCATTTCGTAAAGTACTTTACCAGGCTGAATTTCAGCAACCCAATATTCAACAGAACCTTTACCTTTACCCATACGAACTTCAAGAGGTTTTTCTGTGATCGGCTTGTCAGGGAAGACACGGATCCAGATTTTACCTTGACGTTTCACGTGACGCGTCATAGCACGACGAGCTGCTTCGATTTGACGAGCAGTCATGCGGCCACGACCAGTAGCTTTCAAACCGAAAGTACCGAAGCTTACTTTGTTACCGTTTTGCGCTAGACCACGGTTGCGGCCTTTATGCATTTTACGGAATTTTGTACGTTTTGGCTGTAACATTACTCGCTACCTCTACTTAGCACTTTTTTTGGCTTTCTTTGGTGCGCGTTTAGCTGGCTTCTCTTGCTCTTGTACTAGTGGTAAACCACCAATAACTTCGCCTTTGAAGATCCAAACTTTAACACCAATGATACCGTAAGTGGTTAAGGCTTCAGAAGTTGCGTAGTCGATATCAGCACGAAGAGTATGTAGAGGTACACGACCTTCACGATACCATTCTGAACGTGCGATTTCTGCGCCGCCAAGACGACCGCTAACTTCAACTTTAATCCCTTTAGAACCGATGCGCATTGCATTTTGTACCGAACGCTTCATAGCGCGACGGAACATAACACGACGCTCTAGCTGAGAGGCAATGCCGTCTGCTACTAGTTGTGCATCTAGTTCTGGTTTACGTACTTCAGAAATATTAATCTGAGCAGGTACACCAGCGATTTTAGTTACCGCTTGACGTAATTTTTCTACGTCTTCGCCTTTTTTACCGATAACAACACCCGGACGAGCCGTGTGAATAGTTACTCGGATAGATTTTGCTGGACGCTCAATAACGATTTTAGACACAGAAGCCGCTTTTAATTCCTTAGTAAGGAATGTACGTACTTTGTGATCGCCAAAAAGCTGTGCAGAGAAATCTTTTGAATTCGCGTACCAGGTAGAAACCCAAGGTTTAGATATACCTAGGCGAATACCAGTAGGATGAACTTTTTGTCCCATTACTTATATCTCCTAGCTATCTGAAACCACAACAGTGATGTGGCTTGTACGCTTAAGGATGCGGTCTGCGCGTCCTTTAGCACGTGGCATAATACGTTTCATTGTTGGACCATCGTCCACAAAAATCGTTGTTACACGTAGCTCATCAATGTCAGCACCTTCGTTATGCTCTGCGTTAGCAATAGCAGACTCAAGTACTTTCTTAACTAATACAGCCGCTTTTTTCGGGCTGTACGCCAGGATTTCTAGTGCGCGATCGACAGGTAACCCGCGGATCTGATCTGCAACTAGACGTGCTTTTTGCGCCGAACCAGAGGCGAATTTATGTTTAGCTAATGCTTGCATTTATCTTCCCCTCTTAACGTTTCTTCGCTTTCTTATCCGCAGCATGGCCACGGTAAGTGCGAGTTGGTGCAAATTCACCTAGTTTGTGACCGATCATTTCGTCAGAAACGAAAACTGGTACATGCTGGCGACCATTATGGACAGCAATGGTCAATCCGATCATGTTAGGTATGATCATTGAACGACGGCTCCAAGTTTTAATTGGCTTCTTTTCACCGCTTTCCAAAGCTTTCTCTACCTTCTTCAGCAAGTGTAGGTCTATAAAAGGACCCTTCTTGAGAGAGCGTGGCATGGCTATTCCTCAATATTACTTAGTACGACGACGTACTATAAATTTATCCGTACGCTTGTTCTTACGCGTCTTAGCACCTTTAGTCGGTTTACCCCATGGAGACACAGGATGACGACCACCAGATGTACGACCTTCACCACCACCGTGTGGGTGATCAACCGGGTTCATGGCAACACCACGAACTGTCGGACGAATACCACGCCAGCGATTTGCACCTGCTTTACCAAGTGAACGAAGCATATGCTCAGCATTGCCTACTTCACCTAGCGTAGCACGACAGTCAGCTTCAACTTTACGAACTTCGCCTGAACGAAGACGTAATGTTACATATTGACCATCACGAGCAAGGATTTGAACGTATGCACCAGCAGAACGTGCAATTTGAGCACCTTTACCTGGTTTTAATTCTACGTTGTGAACAGTCGAACCTACAGGCATATTACGCATAGGTAATGCATTACCAGGTTTGATTGGTGCATCAACACCAGACTGGATTGCATCGCCAGCTTTTAAGCCTTTAGGTGCGATAATGTAACGACGCTCACCGTCTGCATATAATACAAGAGCGATGTTTGCGCTACGATTTGGATCATATTCTAAACGCTCAACAGTGGCTGGAATGCCATCTTTAGTACGTTTAAAATCGATTAAACGGTAATGCTGCTTATGACCACCACCGATATGACGAACCGTAATACGACCATTGTTATTACGACCACCTGATTTAGAGTTTTTCTCTAAAAGTGGTGCGTAAGGTTTACCCTTATGTAAATCTGGGTTAACCACTTTAACTAGGTGACGACGACCCGCAGAAGTTGGCTTACACTTTTGAAGTGCCATAATTCTAACTCCCCTTATTACTCGGCGCCGCCGACAAAGTCCAGCTCGCTACCTTCTTTAAGAGTAACGTAAGCTTTCTTCCAGTCGCTACGACGACCGAAACGCATGCCAGTACGTTTTGTTTTACCCTTAACGTTAAGTGTGCGAACACCAGTTACTTCTACTTCAAAAAGCTTCTCAACTGCCGCTTTAACTTCAGCTTTAGTTGCGTCATTTGCTACTTTGAAAACAATCGTGTTGTTTTCTTCAGCAGCGATTGTGCTTTTTTCAGAGATGTGTGGAGCAAGGATCACTTTTAAAAGACGTTCTTCACGGATCATGCTAGCGCCTCCTCAAGTTGCTTAACAGCAGCAGCTGTAATTAGTACCTTGTCGAAAGCAATTAAGCTTACAGGATCGATACCAGCTACATCACGTGTGTCAACCTTGTACAGGTTACGTGCCGATAAGAAAAGATTTTCATCTACTTCTTCAGTCACGATAAGAACATCTTTAAGCTCAAGTTCTTTAAGCTTAGCAACTAGTTCTTTAGTTTTTGGTGCTTCAAGACCAAAACTTTCAACAACGATTAAACGCTCTTGACGAACTAATTCAGATAAGATGCTTTTGATCGCACCGCGGTACATTTTACGGTTTACTTTTTGGCTGTGGTCTTGTGGTTTAGCTGCGAAGCTAACGCCACCTGAACGCCAAATTGGACTACGGATTGTACCAGCACGTGCACGGCCAGTACCTTTTTGAGCCCATGGTTTTTTACCACCACCGCTTACTTCAGAACGTGTCTTCTGAGCACGAGTACCTTGACGAGCACCTGCTGCGTATGCAACAACTACTTGGTGTACTAATGCTTCGTTAAACTCACGTCCAAAAGTAGCTTCAGAAACTTCAAGAGCGCCAGAAGCGTCTTTAATTGCTAATTCCATCACTAAATCTCCAGGACTTATGCTTTAACAGCTGGTTTAACGATAACGTCACCGCCGATAGCGCCAGGTACTGCACCTTTAACTAAAAGCAGGTTACGCTCAGCGTCAACGCGAACTAGTTCAAGGTTCTGAGTTGTTACTTGCTCATTACCCATTTGACCGGCCATTTTCTTACCTTTAAACACCTTACCAGGTGATTGGTTTTGACCGATTGAACCAGGAGCACGGTGAGATAGAGAGTTACCATGTGTAGCGTCTTGCATGCTGAAATTCCAGCGCTTAACACCACCTTGGAAACCTTTACCTTTAGAAGTACCGGTTACGTCAACTTTGTTGATTTCGTTGAATAATTCAACCGTAAGCTCTGCGCCTACTTCAAAATCGCCTTCACCACCATTTAGGCGGAATTCCCACAGACCGCGACCCGCTTCAACACCAGCTTTAGCGAAGTGACCCGCTGTTGCTTTGTTTACACGGCTTGCTTTTTTAGTGCCTGCGGTTACTTGAAGCGCGTTATAACCGTCTGTTGCGTCAGATTTGATCTGAGCAATGCGGTTAGGAGTCGCTTCAATAACTGTCACAGGGATAGATACACCATCTTCAGTGAAGATACGTGTCATACCCACTTTACGACCGACTAGACCTAATGCCATTTTCCTAAAACCTCTCTAATCTTCCGATTAACCCAGGCTGATTTGAACATCAACACCAGCAGCAAGGTCTAAACGCATAAGTGCGTCTACAGTCTTGTCAGTTGGTTCTACGATGTCGATCAGACGTTTATGGGTGCGGATCTCGTACTGATCACGCGCGTCTTTATTAACGTGCGGTGATGTAAGTACAGTAAAACGTTCAAAGCGTGTAGGTAGTGGAATTGGACCACGTACTTGTGCGCCAGTGCGTTTCGCAGTTTCCACGATTTCCGCCGTTGATTGGTCAATCAAACGGTGGTCAAAAGCTTTTAGGCGAATACGAATGCGTTGATTTGACATTCTTAAACCTCAATATAAAGAGCATTTAAAGAGCATAAAAAAACGACCGAAACAATCTTAATAATTAAGATGCCGGTTGTTAGATTATATCTACGTTGAGTTCCAAATCGGAACTCCTGTTTATTAGCTTGAAATCCAAGCTTAATTTATTCTTTCTTGTTCCCGAGGGAATTTTGAAAGCCTGCGTATTATAATGATGCTGGTGATAAATGCAACAACTATTTAGACATAATTGCTTTGCAATTGTCGTTTAAATAACAGTCAAGTTTAACAATAGTGAACGTAATGGAAGTGATGATGTCACTATAATGTCATAGCTTGTCGATTAATCTGCAGAGGATCTTTGCGATAATATGTTATCCTATGCGCTAATTTTGCTGTTATATACCCATATTGGTTTGGGTAACTACTCTCTTATGGTGAGTCAATGCGTATTTTAAATTATGGTTTAAATCTTATCTCTGGTGGTATTAGCCGTTTGTTTGTTAAAAGCAAAGTACTGCCTGAAAAGCCGTTAGAGCAATTTGAGTTAAACCCTAAAAACCCGACCTTTTATATAGTGCGTTTAAATTCACGCTTTGATTTAGCGGCACTCGCGCGTGTATGTAAACGAAATGGTTTACCCGACCCAACCGAGCAGCAAGTGTTAGGTAACCAAGCGTTAGATCGTTTTATTGGCATTAAAAACCCACCACCGTTATTTGGTAATAAAGAAAAGCCTACCAACGCATTAGATCAGGGCAAGCAAATCATTGAACACTTATTAAATAGTGGCCAAAAAAATGTGCAGGTTGTGCCTGTGACTATTTTATGGGGCAGAGCGCCGGGTAAAGAGAAGCCAGGACTGAGTACTTTACTTTCGCATTCACTTACGCCCAGCTGGTTTAGAAAAATATTTGTGGTACTTTTTTCAGGTAGAGACAACTTTATTCGTTTTAGCCAACCACTCGATTTATCACTATTGGTGAACGAAAAAGCCGATGTAAATGAGCTTCCGCATAAACTACTTCGCGTAGCTAGAGTACACTTTAAGCGCCAGAAGCTGGCTGCCACAGGGCCTAAAATCCCATCTCGAGATCAATTATTTAGCTCACTACTGGCATCCCCAACGATAAAAAAAGCGATTCAAACTGAAGCGTCTGAAAAAAATATTAGCCAAGCCCAAGCGCGACAAAACGCATTAAAGCTTCTTGATGAAATTGCTGCTAATTACAGCGACGCCACCATTCGCGTTGCCGATCGCATATTAACCTGGCTTTGGAACAAGCTGTATAATGGGATTGATATAAAGTACACCGAGCAAATCCATGACCTAACCAACAAAGGCCATGAAATAATCTACATGCCGTGTCATCGTAGTCATATGGATTACTTGCTACTGACCTACTCTATTTACCATCAAGGGCTTGTTCCACCGCATATTGCAGCGGGTATTAACTTAAACTTTTTCCCAGCCGGTGGCATATTCCGCCGCAGTGGCGCGTTTTTTATTCGCCGCTCGTTTGCTGGTAACAAACTTTACTCAGCGGTGTTTAAAGAATACTTAAGCCAGTTATTTATCAAAGGTTACTCGGTAAAGTTTTATACCGAGGGTGGGCGCAGCAGAACGGGACGTTTACTACCCCCTAAAACCGGCATGCTCGCAATGACAATGCAAGCCATGTTGCGCGGTATAGACAGACCTATATCTATTGTGCCGGTATATATTGGTTACGAGCACGTCATGGAAATCAATACCTATTTAAAAGAGCTGGCTGGGAACGATAAAAAAGGCGAATCGATATTAGGTATTTTTAAAGCGATTAAAAATTTAAAAAACTATGGTCGTGGTTATTTAAACTTTGGCGACCCTATTTCTATCAATCAGTATTTAAATGATAACCAGCCTGACTGGCGTGAATCAATTCATGCAACCGATGTGCAAAAACCACAATGGTTAGGGCCGCAGGTGGCTAATCTTGCTGATCAGGTTATGGTTAAAATTAACAATGCCGCCGCACTTAACTCAGTTAACTTACTGGCGATGATACTGCTGGTAAACGATAAGCAGGCATTGAGTAAGCCAAAGCTGTTAGCTCAGCTTGAGTTTTACTTACGATTGCAACGTGAAGCCAGCTATAGCAGTAAAATAACCGCACCAGATGAAACACCAGAGCAGCTACTTGAACATGCCTTAAAGCTTAATAAGTTTGATGTGATCAGTGATGAGTTTGGCGAAATAATTGCGATAAGCGATAAAGAAAAAACCTTATTCAACTATTACCGTAATAACATTTTACATATTTTTGCGGTGCCTAGTTTAGTGGCGCTGCATTTATTTAAGCAACATCAAAGCACCGTAACTCAGTGCCATCAGCTGGTGAAATCTTTTTATCCATTGTTTGCTAAAGAGTGGTACTTGCAAGAGTTAGATGAGAGCTACGTTACTCGTATTTTAACTAACTTTAGTGATCAAGGCTTAATTGCGCTTGATGGTGATAACATTAAAGTGACTCAAAATAACGATAGCTTTGCCAAACTCGAAATGCTCGGTCGTGCATTGAGCTTTACTTTGCAACGTTATGCGATTGTGATTGGCTTTATTCAAACCAGCCAAGGGATTGAAAAAGCAGAGCTTGAACGTGAAAGCTATGTGCTGGCGCAGCGCTTGGGTACGTTACATGGCATTAAAACGCCGGAGTTTTTTGATAAGAAGGTACTCAGTAGCTTTATTTCAAACCTACGCGAACAAAAGCTGATTAGTGAATCAGACAGTGGCTTACAAGGCAGCTCAGCGTTGTGCGAGACTTACAAGCAACTACAAACGCTATTACCGGCACGTATTTGGCAGTCAATAACAGATATTGTGCACGCTCAATGCAAGTAAAATAAAGCCATACCCACTATATTAAAGGTATTCAATATAGTGGGTATTAGGATTAGCGCTGGCGCATTACCCCTTCTTGAATAGTAGAGGCTATCAAGTTTCCTTGGCGGTCAAAAAACTGCCCACGTACCAGCCCTCTTCCTGAGCTCGCGCTTGGGCTATCAATAGTATACAAAATCCAATCATCCATTCTAAACGGACGATGAAACCACATAGCATGGTCAATCGTCGCCACTTGCATATTCGGCTGCATAAACGATACGCCATGTGGTTGTAATGCGGTTGGTAAAAATTCAAAGTCGGACGCATACGCCAATAAATAATTATGAATGCGTTGATCGTCAGGCATATCGCCATTGGCTTTAAACCAAATATGTTTTACTGGTTCAATGGCTTCTGGTTTAAAGGGGTTATGAAAATTCACCGGGCGCATTTCAATCGGCATTTCACGAATAAATTTATTACGGATAGCTTCTGGAATATGCTGTGCATTTTCTTGATAAAACTCTAATGAAGAACGTAGCTCTTCAGGGGCAGGAACATCTGGCATGGTCGCTTGATGCGATAACCCTTGTTCATCACCTTGAAACGACGCCGTCATGTAAAAAATAGGCTTACCGTACTGAATCGCGCTAACACGACGCGTACTAAAACTTTTACCATCGCGAATCGTTTCAACGTCATACACTATCGGCTTTGCAGCATCGCCTGGGCGTAAAAAGTAAGAATGTAATGAGTGAACAATTCGCCCCGCTGGCAGTGTTTCTTTGGCTGCTGAAAGCGCTTGCCCCATAACTTGACCGCCAAACACCGCTCTAAAACCTAAGTCTTGGCTTTGTCCTCGGTATAAACCTTGTTCAATTTCTTCAAGTGATAACAACGACAATAAATCATCTAATACTTGGCTCATTATTTCTTCCTCAATCCCCTAATTTCTAAATGATACTATACAATACTGGAAAAATACCAACACACTGAGTGAGGAAAACTAATATGGCTTTTTGGCTATTTAAAACCGAACCCGACGCCTTTTCAATTGATGACTTAAAGTATGCACCTGAACAAACCACGTTATGGGAAGGCGTGCGAAACTACCAAGCGCGTAACTTTATCCGCGATGATGTTAAACAAGGTGATTTAGTGATGATTTATCATTCTAGCTGTAAACAGGTTGGCGTTGCGGGAATAGGAATTGTCACTAAAGCCGCTTACCCTGATCCGACTCAGTTTGATTTAAGTAGCGATTATTATGATGCCAAAGCAACCGTTGAGACCCCCCGTTGGTTTGTGGTGGAAGTAACCTACCATTCTCATCTCAGTAGCATAGTGAGCTTGCAAGCAATTAAGGCAAATGAGTCAGTGACAGACATTGCACTTAAAAAAGGGGGACGTTTATCGATCATGCCAGTGACCGAAAATGACTGGAATGAAATTTTGAACATGGCTTAATAGTCGCAAAGGTAACATACATTTTGCCATTAAACAGGCAGTCCACCAGCACAGTATAGCTTGGCTCAATTTCTCTTATGCCCTCAGATTTGCTATGATCTGCGGATTGTGCGCACTGGAGGAAAAATGAAATTACTATACTGGTTAGATGAATGGTTAACTCTCAGCGATAATGAGAAGCAAGCAAAACTACCTACCTCTGGTGGGGATTTACTCGGTGATGTGTATGTAAAATATCACTTTGTTGATCTCAACAAACCCCTGCTTTTTACTTTTTCACCTGCCGGTACTGATGTACAAGAGCGTGATTTGAACGAAGACTTTGCACCTTGGGGCTATCATTTAGCACAAAAGCAAAACGTTAATATTATTGCGTTTCAGCATTTGGGTAAAAGTAATTGGTTTCGTAACCGCAATTTAATCTTTTTTATTGAGCAACTATCAACTCTACTCTCTCCTTTTGAAACCAAGCTAGGCTATGGACTTAGTCGTGGCGGCTTTGCTGTGGGTGCATTTGCTAAATTACTCAAACTCGACAAAGTACTGCTTTTCCATCCTGTTAGCACTAAAAACAAACTTATCGCCCCTTGGGATGACCGCTCAAGTACCGACATTGCCCAGCAATATGACTGGCAAGGTGACTACCATGATTTAGATTTAGGGGATGCAGAGGGCTACATTATTTACGACCCAACCAACCGCATTGACCGCCAACACGCTAAACGCTACCAGCAGCTCACTCACTTACGCGTATTTGGGATGGGGCACGGCACCCATGCCACTTATTTAAATAAGTTTGGGTTTTATAAACAAGTGGCTGTTGATTTTATTGCTAATCAACAAATCGACATTGCACAATTTAGGCTACAAACAAAAACACTGCGTTTAAAAGAGGATTATTATAAAAAACTTAATAAAGCCAATGCTAATTCGCCGCATCGTCAAGCGTTATTAAGTACCGCTCACACTATTTTAATCGACGAAAAAGCAGCCCACGTGCAAGAGCACCAAGAAAAAATTGATATTCAACCTTTAATAGACGTAGCCATTAAGCATCAAGATGAAAATCCAAATGATGCCATTAAACTATTAGAAGTGGCTCAACAGCTAGCGCCAGACGACCCGCTGGTTGAGCATAAGCTGAGACAATTAGAATAAGTAACAAAAGGTACTCATTCTTTACTTTTTCTTGGCGTGCCCTTGCTTGGGCACAATCGAAAAGTAAAGAATCAGCGCTATCCACGAAAAGAAGATAGCGCCGACTAGCCAGCCATTTTTTTCATGGCCTTGGCTACGCTTACTGTTAAGAATTATCATAATAGGGAAAATGTAAGCACATAAAACGATAATTAAAAACGCAATTTCAGTCATTATTTTTCCAAGCTAGGCCAGTCAACTTCATTACTCAATACTCGCTCTTGCGCAATGTAATGCAAAATATCCCCGGCGTTTACTGCATAATCTAAAGGCGGATTTAAATCCATATTTTTTGCACTTAAATTATGAGCCACACCTAACAATATTGCATCATGATCGTACTTAAAGTGATGAAATAATTTACCAAACTCCATGGTTTTTACATTACTAGGGATTTGTAAACTAAACTGCGTATCACCATGCAAGGTTGATAATAGTTCCTCTTGTACACGACTTGAGCCTGGGTCTTGCATTGAGCGCACTAAAATCTCTGCCGATTTAGTACTGCTACACTCTACGTTGTGGCAATGTTCTAATAACATTTCCACTTTTGTTTCATCAAAAAAGTGTGCACTTATGTGACAATCTTCTTTGACTAAACGGCTAATACGCAATGCAGTGGTAAATGTTTGGTCGTCATCTTGGCCATCAATAATCACTTTATCGGCGTGGCGAATGGCAACGCGTTCTAATTCATCCAAATCGGTGAAACTGGTTAGGCGAGCAAAATCAACATTCTCATTACTTAAAAACGGATGCTCTATTTGTTCAGTAACCGCTAATAAAATACGGCGATCTGTCCGCTTAGTATCAGCCAAAATGTAGTCGATCATTTTTTTGGTACGAGCATTATGCCAACCAAAAATAATAATATGATTGCTACTGTGAGCAAAGTTTTTATCACCAGTCATAGCGCGCCTAATTAAGTAAGTTACTGTTTGTCCTGTTTTACCCAACAAGACACCAAATAAAGCCAAACCAAAAGGTATTTGTATTAATGCGACAACCCAACGACCTAAGTCAGTTGATGGACTTAAATCCCCATACCCTACCGTTGAAGTGGTTACCGTGTAGTAGTAAAAAAAAGTACCCGGTGAAAGCAGTGCCTGCTCATTTGCCACTAATAATAAGCACCAAGTAAGCAGCATATGTAAAGATGTTGCTATTACAACAGACTGCCAACTTACCTGATCAATATGGCTGCGCAACAGCACAACAATACGTTTAAAAATATGATGCATAATTTTTTGTTAATCGATTAATTATTTGAATCATTTAGTAACACGATACTGCACATGATAACACTTAAGCAACGTTTTACTGTAATCGAAATATTCACGGTTCGTTATGAAGAAAAATAAGAGTAAACTATAGTTATAAAGTTATGAGGAAAAATATGGGTCTATTATGTCAGGTGTTTTAGCGTCAGTTGATCAGCGTACTCAGCTTGTAGGCGAAAATCGTTTAGAGTTGCTACTTTTTTATTTGCATAGCCGCCATTTATTTGCACTCAATGTATTTAAAATAAAAGAAGTGGTAAAGCTTCCCCGTTTAAGCAAAATACCGCACTCTCACCCTAAGGTAACCGGTGTAGCCAATATACGCGGTGAATCTATCCCAGTGATTGACCTTCGCCAAGCCATTTCTATGGCTAAAAAAGAATATGGTGAAGATTGTAATCTGGTCATAACTGAATATAACCGTACCACACAAGGTTTTTTAATTGGCAAGGTTGATCAAATCATGAATATGACCTGGTCTGACATTATGCCGCCACCCAGCTCTGTGGGTAAAAATCATTATATTACGGCACTAACTAAAGTGCAGCGTGATGGCCAAGAGCAATTAGTTGAAATTATTGATGTAGAAAAAGTACTCGCTGAAATAGTTGAGTACGAGGTCAATATTACTGATGGGGTGTTGGATGAAACCATCGTAAACGAATTTGCAGGACGCAAAATATTGCACGCCGATGATTCGCCAACAGCACGTAAACAAGTTAGCGATACGTTATCGCAGCTTGGCATCGAAATTATTCCTGCCAGTAACGGCCTAGAAGCCCTACAAATGCTCAAAAGCTGGGCTGATGAAGGACGCGATGTTGAAAAAGAGCTGCTAATGGTGATTACCGATGCCGAAATGCCTTCGATGGATGGCTATCGCTTAACCTATGAAATACGTAACGACAACCGCTTAAAAAACTTACATGTGGTGCTTAACACGTCCCTGAGTGGTAGCTTTAACCAAGCCATGGTGGAAAAAGTAGGCTGTAATGCATTTTTATCAAAATTTCAGCCCGACTTACTCGTTCAAGAAGTACAAAATCGCTTAAAGCAAGTGCTTGGTGATTCATAATTGAGCATAACTAGCAAATACCGACCAAGGTAAGTATTTGCTAGCGACATTCCCTCATCAACAACCTTTAAAAAGTCTGCTTTACTGAGCGTTTATTCAAAGCGGTGTTTGCTAATCCTAAGATTTCATGATTAATTAACAAATAAGTTTTCACTAACTCGTTATTAATTATGCTTAATAAAGTTGCCAGTCCATTTACCAAGCTCGTCGAGCGCTACTTACCCGACCCATTTATATTTGTTATTTTGCTCACCATTATTACTTTAGTCATTGCGAATTTAGCGACCCCTGCAACCACACTTGAGGTAATAACATCATGGGGTAGCGGGTTTTGGAACTTACTGAGCTTTGCTATGCAAATGCTGTTGGTATTAGTAACAGGCTACATGCTTGCCAGTACCTCGTTAATAAGTAAGTTATTAACAAAATTAGCAACGCTTGCTAATACGGCTCCAAAAGCCATTATTTTAGTGACATTTATTTCGCTGTTAGCAAGCTGGCTTAATTGGGGATTTGGCTTAGTAATTGGGGCTTTATTTGCTAAAGCAATTGCCAAACAAACTCGAGTAGATTATCGGCTATTAGTAGCAAGTGCTTACTCAGGTTTTGTAGTATGGCACGGCGGATTGGCAGGTTCCGTACCACTCACCATTGCCAGCGAAGGGCATTTTTCTCAAGCGACAATGGGGATTATTGGCACCGAGCAAACATTATTCGCAGGCTTTAACATTGCGATTCTGATTGGCTTATTTATTATTATGCCGTTGGTTAATCGCTACATGCTACCGAGTGAAAAAGACAGTGTTTATATTGACCCTTCACTGCTTGAAAACACACCACCTGATAAAGTAACAATAACACGCCCTGCTCAACATTTAGAGCAAAGCAAACTGCTAGGTATGGGCATTGGATTACTCGGACTTGCCTACTTAGGCTATTACTTTTTTATCGCAGGTGGCGGCTTAAACCTCAATAGCGTAATTGCCCTGTTTTTGTTTATGGCAATCACTCTGCATCAAACACCCCATAATGTGCTTAATAGCTTGCAACAAGCGATTCCGAGTGGCGCAGGAATTGTAATTCAGTTCCCTTTTTATGCTGGCATTATGGCGGTCATGGTAGATACTGGACTGGCGCAACAAATATCACAGGGCTTTATAGCCATAGCGGATGCCGATAGCTTGCCATTTTACAGCTTTATTAGTGCAGGACTCGTTAATATGTTTGTGCCCTCAGGTGGCGGACAATGGGCGGTACAAGCGCCTATTGTTATACCTGCAGCACAAGAGCTTGGTGCAGATATGGCGCGGGTTGCTATGGCTGTGGCGTGGGGAGATGCGTGGACTAATTTAATTCAACCCTTTTGGGCATTACCGGTATTAGCCATTGCAGGATTAAAAGCTAAAGACATTATGGGCTTTTGCGTGGTACAGCTGATTATTACTGGGGTGTTTATTTCGTTGGTATTGAGCTTTTACTAATATAATCGGGCTGTAACTCATATTACAGCCCGCATTTACTTAGCTCGATAAAATTTTCATTGGCAGACTTAATATCGCGTTTTCAGAGTCCGCAAAGTGCATCATCACTGCTACATGGCCAGCAACCACCAGTGCATACATGACCGCTGAAAAGCCTTGGCCATATTTATCTAATGGCAATAAATGCGAATAATGACGGCCTCGCCATTCAAACACAATTTCCAGTGCGCCAACAAACAAAAAGAACACCAGCAACATCAAGCCAAACGTATAGCTAAGCCATAAACCAAATAGCACACCTAGTAAGCACACACTTAAACCAACCCATGAGCGCATTGAAAAGCTAATGCTTTTTAGTACATGCCCGCCATCAAGCGGTAAAATAGGCAGTAAATTGAATAAATTAAGCAGTGCACTCAGTACCGCAACGCCTGCAAATATTTCCATTTCTGTGGCGTAATAAAGCACTACGCCTAACACTGAGGTAAACAAACCAAAGGCAGGGCCCATTAGTGAGATCACCACATCTTGCCAGCGCGTAGTTATTTTATCGTCGCTAACGGCTAACCCGCCTACAAAAGGAATTAAATAAATGCCTTTGGTTTTTATCCCAAAATACTTCATAGCTCGTACGTGGCCATATTCATGTACTACCAGGCAAGCAATCAGCATTAACGCAAATTCAATAGTAAACAGCCAAGCATAACCGGCCACCGATGCGCTCGCTAGCGCCACTTTAACCACCTTAGCGCTTTTAAATAACTTAAAGCCTAGCGCCGCAAGTCCCAAAAACCCTTTTTTAGATTCGCCTTGCGCCGCCACAGGTAAAGCCAGCTGAGTGGCAAACTGATTATCTACAAATAGCGCAATACTCTGTTGGTTAACGTCACTGCTATCAATACCAATTAGCTGCTCATCAAGCATAAACTCAACATAGTTTTCACGTGGGTTTTCAAATGCAATCGCTTGCTGATCATGAAATATTTTTACAATTTGTTGCTTATCTAGCATAAGCGTAAACGGTTGTTCGGCTAGATTCAGATCGATTTTTATCATTGTTATATCAGTTCGCTTAATTAGGGGTACTATTTTGAGGCAGAAAAATCCTGTCGATAGCAAGGCAAAAACTTCGTTATTTAGTTGCTCTAAAGGAGAATTTTTTAACGCAGCTCGCGTCTGATTTGCCCCCTCAAAATGATTAAGTATTATTGCGGCTTGGTATTATAGCCATTATAAATTATGGCGCTAGTATACCTACCCACCTAAAAAACACGAGCAAGATAGAATAATTTGTCGATTGGATTTTGCTGATATTTAAAATTTAAAACAGCAATAAATACTGACAAAAACAATTCAAGCGACTATTTTTAAAACAGAAGGATATAAATTACGACCGTTAAGTTAAGGACAACAATGCACACAAAATTACCAAACATACTCGTTGTCGATGACTCAAAAGCCATTTTGATTGTCATGAAAGCTATTTTTAATGAACTCGAAATGTCGCAATCCACAACCACCTGTTTAAACCCTGTTAAAGCACTTGAAAAAGTAAAAGCTGATATAAACTATTTTGATGCCATATTTACCGATCTTAATATGCCAGAAATGGATGGCATGGAGCTGATCCGTAATTTAGGTGAAATAGGCTATTGCGGTGCAATTGTTATTATTTCTGAAATGGACCCGAAAATAATCAGCCTAGCCGCTGACCTCGCTAAACAGCACAATGTGCATTTAATTGGCAACCTATCTAAGCCTGTGCAACTCAATCAGGTAAATACGTTACTTACCAAAATCGCTCAGTTAAACAGCCACACACTTGTAAAAGAGCGCCCAATCACTAAAGAAAAACTAATTAAAGCATTAAAAAATAATGAAATAACACCTTACTATCAACCTAAAATAAATATAAACACCAATCAAATACAAAGCGTTGAAGTGCTGGCTCGCATTGTATCAAGTAAAGACGAGCGAGTTATTTTACCAAGCCGTTTTATCAGCCTGGCTGAGCAATGCGATTTAATCAATGACATTACGTTTACGCTATTTGAAAAAGCCTGTGGTGACATCAAGCAACTAAAAGAGCAGCTGGGTACAAATTTGAAATTGTCATTTAACTTATCGCCGTGTCAGTTAGATGATTTAAACAGCCCCAATAAGTTATTACAGCTTCTACAAAAACATGATGTTTTACCTAGTGATGTGGTGCTTGAAATAACCGAGCAGCATGCCCTTTCAAGCTACACTCAACTCGAAACCTTAAATAGATTAAGAATATTCGGCTTTGGTATTTCACTCGATGACTTTGGCACTGGTTTTACTAATATTAACCAACTGAAACAGCTGCCATTTACAGAAGTAAAAATAGATCGCTCTTTTATTAGCCACATAGAAACCGATAAGTTTTCTCAAGTGGTAGTCAGTTCACTAATTAATATGACAACCCAAGAGCAGCTTGAATTAGTGGCCGAAGGGGTTGAGCGCCCCGAAGAGCTGGCCTACCTCAAGCATTATCAAACAAATTTAGCTATACAGGGCTTTTTATTTAGTTGCCCAAAAGCAAAAGCTGAATTTATCTCGTGGGCCCAACACTGGATAAAAACAGCTGCTAAAACAAAAAACAGCTAACGAGATTCATTATCGTCGGCGCTGACGATATGCTCACTATCAGCTAAACGCTGGTGCCAACGCTGCTTTGCTACGGCGCGCATATTGGTTGATTGATCTCGCTCATCCACAATTTCTAAGCCCATTAACGCTTCTATCATATCCTCGAGCGTTACAATTCCTTGCACATCACCGTATTCGTCAATCACTAAGCAAATGTGGGTACGTTGGGTGAGCAATGTTTGTAATAGCGACGATACATTTTGGGTGCTCGGTACCGTATAGATAGGTTTAACTAACTTACTAATTTTGTAATCTGTGCCTAACCGATGATATGCCAACATAATATCGTTTTTATGTACAAAGCCTATGATATCGTCAGCGTCTTTGTCATAAATTAGCACTCGAGAGAATGACGACGAACCGTGTTCACTCAAGTATTGATTAACGGTAAGATCTTTATGGATTTTAAAAATGACCGTACGCGGTGTCATTAAATCGGTTAGTTTTGCATGCCTAAAGTGCAGCAAGTTACGAATGATTTCTGATTCATCAGCATGAAGCGCCCCAGACTCACTACCAATGTCGGCCATTGCTTCTATTTCTTGGCGAATATAATAGGCTTCATTATGCTTTTGACCCATCAAATTAGTAAGCTTTTGTGCTGCCCAAACAAAAGGCTTAAGGACTAGTACCAAAATACGTAAACCATAAGTCACACTAGGCGTTAAAGCACGCCAATAATTAGCCCCCAGCGTTTTAGGAATAATTTCAGATAACACCAGTACCAATAAAGTCATAATCGCAGACGCAATCCCCACAGCCGCATCTGAAAACACCACGGCAGCCTGTGCGCCCACGCCCGCAGCACCGGCAGTATGTGCAACAGTATTAAGTGTTAAAATAGCCGCTAATGGCTGATCGATATTACTTTTTAGCTTCTCTAGTTGCTTAGCCAGTACTGGCCGCTCTTTACGAAGCAGCGCAACATAACTAGGTGAAATGCTCAATAGCACCGCTTCCATGACAGAACATAGAAACGAAATCACAATCGCTGTAACCATGTAAACGATTAATAGTGTCACTTTTTTTCCTCTAAATTGGATATATGAGCATCATAACAATACATGCTATATTTGGCCAAATCTCCAATAATAATAGGCATAGTAATGAATTTAAGCGCACCTTGGCATCGTTACGCAAAACGTTTTACTCACTTGGCAGCCCTACTCACATTAAGTAGTTTGAGTTTAACGGCATTAGCTGCCCCACTCGATCAATCAAAAATTCAGTTTATCGGGCCTCTTGCAGAAGACATGCAAGCAAAGCCATTTCAAACACCGCATGGCGACGTGATTATCAATAATCTGCTTGCACAACTTGAATCAAATAAAGAAAGCTTTGTTGTGTTTGGTAAAAAGCATAAGTGGCAACCACTTGATAAAATTAACGCGCTTACTTTAGGCGGTTTACAAGCACTTAAATTTAATATTGAAACTAACCGATTTACTCAAGGCTCCTTAAACATTAAAGGAATAGAGCAAGGCCAGGTTTTTATTAACGGTGAGAAACAAAGTGGTGAAAACCAACGCTATCAGCTTGCTTTAAATAACGGCTCACACACCGTTATTGTCATTGCTCAACAGGTTGCTAATTGGAATGATGTCACCTTAGAGTTTGTGCCAAAAGCAGAAACTGACGCCGTGACCCTAACGACAAATAAGACCAAGCGCTTATCGGCTAAGCAATTGTTTGACGCCCCAACTATTAGCGGCTTGTCTTTGTCACCTGATGCTAAGCATTACTTAAGTACAACAAAGCGTTACAGCGATAAAACAGGCAACGACGCCATTACCACAACCGAGCTTAAAAATACTAATAACCAAACGGTATACCGATTTGAAGAAGCGCAGCCTAGCCAATTCACTTGGAGTCCTGATAATCAATTTTTAGTCTATTTACTCAACGGCGAATTAAAGCAGTTAAACCGTAAAACTTTCGCTATAAAAACCTTAGCCTCAGGCCTTGAGGGGGCAAGCAACTTTAGCTATTACAACGATAATAGTATTCTTTTTAGCTGGTCCAAATCACCTGAAGAAACCAATAGCCTCACTAAACATCATAAAGGCTTGCAAGACCGTTGGTCTTACGCCCGTACGGTTAGCCAATTATATTTACTCGATACCCACAGTGGTTTAACCAAAGCCCTGACCGAAGGCGTATTAAGTCATCAACTTGAAGATGCTAATAACAACCGTGGAAAACTATTAATAAGTCGTCCAGTAATGGCAATGCAAGCCTCAACCCATCCAGAGACTGAGCTGGTTGAACTTACATTAAAATCCAACAGCATAAAATCGTTAGGTAAGTTTAAAACCTTTAATCAAGCGAAATATACCGCAAACAATATTTATGTTGTTGCAGGCCCTGATTTTAAAAATGGCGCAGGCAGAGTACTACCGCAAACCATGCTGGCGAATAATTATGATGGCCAGCTGTATTTACTAACCGATAACGCTAAAAAAGTAACGGCGTTAAGTAAACAATTTGACCCTGCGATTGGCACATTGGAAGTACTAAGCAATGGCGATGCGTTAATCAAAGTGACAGAAAAAGACACCCAACCACTGTATTTATATGATCTGAGTAAACAACGCTTTAAAAAGTTAGATACAGGGTTTGATATTGTAGAACAGTTTAGTTTTTCAAATACTCGCAATACCCAGCTACTGCTCTCTGGCAGTAATGCTTCAAGCGCCCAACAACTCAAGCGCTTTGACGTAAGCAAAAATAAGGTGGAGTTAATCTGGGATTCAAACCCGATTGCATATGCCAATACCACGATTCCTAAGCTTGAAGAATTTAACTTTACCAATAAGCGTGGCGTAGAAATATCTGGTCGTGTTTACTTGCCAAGTAATATTGATAAAACTAAAAAGCACCCTGCTCTGGTCTATTACTATGGTGGCACCTCACCTGTGACTCGTGGATTTACAGGGCGTTACCCTTTTAATTTATGGGCAGCAAACGGCTATGTGGTTTATGTGGTACAGCCAACTGGTGCAACGGGCTTTGGACAAACTTTTTCAGCGCAACATGTCAATGCATGGGGCGATTATACCGCCGATGACATTATGCAAGGCACAGAGGCATTTTTAGCTAAATATGATTTTGTAGACAGAAGTAAAGTCGGTAATTTAGGGGCATCTTACGGTGGGTTTATGACGATGCTGCTTGCTACTAAAACCGATATGTTCAGCGCGTCTATTGCTCATGCGGGAATTTCAAACTTAACTTCTTACTGGGGTGAAGGATGGTGGGGATATTTATACTCAGGCGAAGCCTCTAAAAATAGTTTCCCGTGGAATAACTCTGAACTTTATAGCCAACATAGCCCAGTGTTTCATGCCGATAAAGTGACCACGCCATTACTGCTTATTCATGGTGACAGCGATACGAATGTGCCAGTAGGTGAAAGCTTAACTATGTACACCGCGCTAAAACTGCTAAATAAAGATGTTGAAATGATTGAGTACAAAGGAGCCGATCATCAAATATTTGCTCGCGATAAGCGCTTTAATTGGTGGAACACCATGTTGGCTTACTTTGATAAAAAGTTAAAAAATGAACCACAATGGTGGGATTCAATGTACGGCCAGTAGTCATTTAAATGCGCACTTAAAATCATTTATATAAAGTGCGCAATACAAAGGTAATTTCATTATTCTTTTTTGTAATATAAAGTTACCGAAAAAAATTAAACTCTGTGTTATGCATGTAACGAATAATGCTAACATGCAAGGCTACTATTAAAAAAATAACAGACTATGGCAATTAATGTTTTATTGGTTGAAGATGACGAGCTGCTAGTAAAGCGCATCCAAAATCATTTTATAAATACCGAGTTCTCTATTGACGTTGACGCAACGGGTGCCGATGCTTTAAGCATGGTTAAAAGCCGTGTAAATCAGCGCAGTGCTATTTCCTTGGCAATTATTGATATTGTGCTGCCAAAGCGTAATGGTTTACAACTTGCCAAAGAGTTAAATACGCTCACCGATATTGGTGTTATTTTGTTATCGAGCCGTGACTCACAAGCTGATCGTATTGCTGGTCTTGCTCAAGGTGCCGATGACTATATTTGCAAGCCTGTCGATTTACTCGAGCTTGAGTTGAGAATGCGCGCTTTATACAAACGTATTGCAAACAATCAACACGACGATGACAGTGAAGAGTTTATCGAATACGCTGATTTTAAACTCCATCCAGATAACCGCACACTCATTACAGCCAGTGGGATTGAATCACGGCTCACCGAAGCAGAGCATAAAGTGCTTATTTGTTTAATCGGCAATGCCGGTAAAGCCACTTCACGTGAAAAAATATCAGAAGAAATTGGCCAGCCTGATTGGAGCCCCAACGATCGTACCGTAGACGTGTTAGTGGGTCGTTTACGTAAAAAGCTTAACGATGAGAAAGATCAAAAACGCATCGTCACCGTGCGTGGTAAAGGCTATATGCTATCTATTTAGTATTGGGTTAACTGCGATAATAAACGCTCAAATGCCCGATAATTAAGCGCTTCTTTAAGCTCATTTAAACTAATTTGTGGCGCGCCTTTTAAATCACTAATGGTACGCGCTACTTTTATCACTCTATGATAAGAGCGCGGCGATAACGCCAGTTTTTCACTGGCTCTAGCTAAAAACTGTAGCTCCGCAGCGGGTAACTCGCAGTATAAGCTCATTTCTTTGTTATTTAGCCGCGCATTCACTTTACCTTGGCGTTTTAATTGTATTGCATAAGCCGCTTCTACTCGCGCTCTCACTTCAGCACTGGTTTCTTCTGCAGTCGTACTTTGTAGCTCCACGCTGCTTAGTCTAGGGAGCTCAATTTGCAAATCAATTCTATCGATAAACGGTCCCGATACCCGCGATAAATAACGCATCACTTGATCAGGGGTCGCCCGTTTATCATGATGGCACCCTGTCGGGCTGGGATTAAGTGCTGCAATAAGCTGAAACTGTGCCGGAAATTCCATTTGTCTTGCCGCGCGCGAAATCGTCACGGTTCCGGTTTCCATTGGTTCTCGTAACGAGTCCAGTACTTTGCGCTCAAATTCAGGCAGCTCATCTAAAAATAATACGCCATTGTGCGCTAACGATATTTCACCGGGTTTAGTGTCAATTACATCGTTAAATTGTAATGCATAAGGATTTACTGTAATTACATCGAAATAGTGTAATGGAGTTATTGGTAAACAGTTGTGACTACAACTAGTCTATTGTCGGTGGACATTAAAGATTAGAACTATGACACTAAAGTTTAAAGCTGTGACATTAATTTTTGCGTAGTTTGCCTTTTCTCTAACAAGGTTTTGCCCCAAAACCACTTAACGCAAATGCTCTAGAGTCGAATTTGAACGAACTACGGCAGTTACCCAAAGCAGAACAAGAGAGCTGCCTAAAATCAATTCGTTAACCTGCTTAGTTGCTCAGGCTAGCGGCCTCTGTGCGCGTAAAAAATATAATTGCTTATTAAGGCAAATTTAGGTGTAATGAATACATAATAAGCGCTGAGCAATGCAGGGAAAGCTTCATTAATAATAGATTCGCTGTTCAAACCAAATGATTTGGCTAATGTCTCTAAAAAGCAAATTCCCATAGCATAAACAACACCAACTCTGACACACCGAGAAGGTAGCGCCTCAGTCCAACAAGCGATTATGCAGCACATACTGCGTGTCGCATAAATACTAAAATGTTAGGCTCCAACTCTATTTACAACCGAGGTTCTAGTTGAAATATATTTCTATTGATGGTGATGATGTAGGTAGAAAGATTACATCATATTATTTGAGTAATGACTGCAACGGGCTTGAGGAGTTAAGCAGCTCTATTAGGGCTTCTACAAAGGCAATATCAGTTAAGCTTCAGGAACATGGATTTGACATCATTTTTTGCGCTGCCGATGGAGTCGCGGCGTCTACGAAACAAGATATTGACATGAAATCTATATTCTCCGAAATAAGGAAAATATCTCCAAATGGAGTTACTTTTTCCGCAGGGTCTGGGTCAAGTATTCGTGAATCCTATATTGCTTTAATTTCAGCTAAGAGCAATGGGAAAAATTGCCTTCATGAGTATTCAACATTAGATGATTACAGCAAGGATTGCCAAATTGTTCAGGATCGTTAAGTTTGACCTACTTTTAAAGTACATTGCTCTTGCTACCGTTGTCATCAGTATGGGTATTTACGCCCTTGTACAAACATACTGGCTACCTGATATATCGCTATTTAAGGTTATTACGATATCTTCAATAGTAAGTACCTTATTAATTCTATTACTATTGACTTCCTTTATATCTCGGAAGATATGGGCTGTTTTAGCTTGGTTTGATAAATCAATGTTTCCTGATCTAAATGGAACATGGGAAGGCGAAATCACTTTAGAAGATGGTAAAAAAATTTCGGCTAAAGCTGTGATTCGACAATCGTTACTTGCAACTCAAATTGACATGCATGGCGAAACGACTAAATCAATAACCCTGGAAACAACGCCAACAATTGAGCAGGGACAAAAGAAGCTATATTACGTCTATCGTTCAACTCCAAAAACACCAGGATGGCCTTCTTATAATGGCTCTACATTATTTGATATAAGGACTATAGACTCGGGGAAAGGAAAAATGTATGAACTTTCTGGTCACTATTACACTGATCGAAAAACAATTGGCAGGGTTCGGCTAACTCAGATTAGCAAGGATTCAAATAATGACGTTTCATTTTACTAAAAAGCCTAACAAGGCGCTGCTACGGTTAAATCACGGAGAAAGCTATGCATGATTATGCTGTATTTGGACATGATAGATCTACTATTGGAAGGTGGTTGGGGTTTATATCTATTGCCCTCTCAGGTGGAGTCGCTCAGCTATTGGCTATTGCTAGTAATCTAAGTGGTATTGAGGCATTTACAAAAGCAACAATTACCACAGGCGTAGTATATTTTTTACTCCATTGGATATTCAATAAATGGGTATGGAAAATTTCATTTTTTGAAGTTCCAAACTTAAATGGGGAATGGGAACTTAAGGGGCAAACGCTAAATGATGATGGGACTACTAAATTCGATTGGGAAGGTTCTATTGGAATTGAGCAAACTTGGAAAAATATCCAAGTACACCTAAAAACAAAAAACAGTCAAAGCGAAAGTTATACTGCGACGCTTTCTAAGCGGTTCGGTCCAACAGGTGGCTGGCTTCTTTCATACAGTTACAAAAATGAGCCAGAAATAGAGCAGAGCCATGAGTTGAATTCTCATAAAGGTTACTGCGAAGTTGAGTTTAATAAAGAACTAACGGTTGGTAAAGCCTCCTATTTCAATAGTGCAGGAAGAAAGACATTTGGTGTTATGAGTTTAAAAAGGATTCAATAATGATTGACTTTGAAAAACGGTTGAAATCGCTTAAAGAGCGCAGACAAGGAACTCGTGAACGAGCTATTTATGATTCTATGGAGTCTTTTTCTGCCAATAATGCAATACAGCGTGGGGTTGATGTCAGGAAATCAGAATCATTTGAAAACCTGAATGAAGTCGCTGGTGTCAAATACGCGATAGGCGCAATGTCCGCTGTGGAACCAGCATCTACAAATGTATCTATTGATGAGGGTAATCGAGTAGCTGATAGTCTTATTAAGAGTTTGCAAAATAGTGGTGAATCTGTCACCAAGCGGCTTCAAGGCTCAGTGGCTTTAGATATTCACATCAAAGGGCATTCTGATGTTGATATGCTTATCATTGTTACTAACCCTGTAAATATTGAACTTCCTACAGTAAATCCAAATGGATACTCTCCCGCAACAGACACTAGAGGTTTGATTAATATTGCTAAGGATGTGAGGGAAAAATCAGAACGTATTCTGCCTATTAGCTTCCCCAAGGCAGAAGTTGATAGTTCGGGAAACAAGTCAATTGCTTTGGAAGGTGGAAGCTTGAGACGAAAAGTTGATATTGTTCCAGCCATTTGGTTTGACACAATAAGATACCAGCGTTCAGGTCTAGAAAGTGACCGAGGTATTAAAATATATCATAAAGCAGATCATGAATTTCATCTTAACTATCCATTTACCCATATCAAAATGATAAATGATAGAGATTCATTGTACTCAGGAAATCTGAAATCTGTAATCCGACTATTGAAGAACATGATTGCTGATATGCCTGACTACAAGAAGAGAACTGCGAAAAATTTGAGTAGCTATGATTTGGCTGCAATCGCATTTCATATGAATACAGATTTAGATGTACCTAGCTACATGAAGTTGGCACTTGTGGAGAAAGCTCGTGCACATTTAGCCTTTCTTAATTCTGCAAAAACTTATCGTGATACTCTCGATGTTCCTGATGGTAGCCGAAAGATATTTAATGAAGAAAGTAAGACTGAAGCTTTAGAAATTCTTACAAATGAAATTTCAGACTTAGCTAAAGCGATTTATGAGGAGCTCAAGCCTTATAGCCAGAGATATGATGCAAATGTCATCCTCAATAAGTCTGTATTTTAGCCCTAACAAACGCATGTTGTCGGACTGGTTTTCCGCTGCGATCCAAACCAGCCGCAAATGCAGGCGTTAGCCCATAGAAATTCACCTAATACAGCCGACGACCTAAAACATTTTTGTCCAAAAGTGAGTTTCGAACTTTGTTGTCTACTTTATTTGAATAGCCATTTTTATAGCGCCTAAGTTTCAATTTTTATTGTCATATTTGACCTCTGGTAGCCACAATATAAACGAACTTCGGAAGTAAAAAAGTTTTAAACTTTAATGACCTCCGACGTTTATCACTCCATTGTTTATACTTTTTTGAGAAATTACCAATGATTAAACCCAACTTTAGTTAGTAACATGCTTGTTGATCCAATCCCATGTAGCTTTATCTAACCACCCTGCGTAATCACGAGTTACTTTTATTACTAACAAGTCATCATTATCATCTATCTTTTTTCTGAGCCTGTCCGATAATTGCTTCGCATTTTCTGTTGTAGATATTAACCAAACCGAATCAAGTGCATGACACCAGCCCGATGACAACTTTATCTCATCGTATAGCGCACTGTAGTTTTGCCCAGATTTATTTAAATCATAAGTTACACAAAAAACTGCCATAGAAACTCCTCAATATAAAATACATTAAAAACATTTTATTAGTTGTAAGTATTATTACTTATCTAAAATAACAACTTCTTTTGGTGCTTTCTTTATTGCTTAAAAATAGCAGCATTTCATCTAAACATTCTGCTCCGATTTTATCCTTTCAAGCATACTTACTGTGGCACTTATAAGGTTCTCTGCTTCGGAGCTACGACATATTTACCAACTGCTCTAACCATCCATTCATGAGTTTCATTTTCTGCATAGTTTTTCGACTATTGAATTACTATACCCTTGAGATTTTTTTATCCGCACGTTTCGCTTACACTCCCATTCATCGACAGGATCACTTTCATTCCACTCTTGGATAATCTGTATAACGTTATTATTTAACGATACACCATACATCTGAATCATATACAAATATACGCGAGCTATGTCTCCTCGCACCTTTTCTGCTGGTTCCGCTGTATCAGAATTAAAATCCACTTCAAAGTCACATTGGCCATAATTACGAGTCTCACCGGTAATTATGGAAAACTGAAAGTTTGAACGATCTGCATTTAATTCTCCAACGGCTGGCGCTAAATTAACCAAATCATCATGAGCACGACGAAAAGTAGGCACTGTTTCATATGCGCAATCACGGCCTGTTAAGTATTTACCATTGGGCTTTTGACATTCTGAGTAGTTTTCTTGGTTCTGCCATTGTTCTAACTCGCCACCAATTATGTAAGCCGGCATAATATGCTCCCATTCGACTCTTGATACACGAGCATTTGGTTTACCAGTACTAGTAACTGGATTGCGGGGAGTGTAGCCACACGACAATGCATCAATCATTGTTTCATGGGTATTTCCATCATTGTCAGCATCATCTATATCGTCAAAAACAAAGTCACACTGACAATAAAAAGTTGCATTATAGTCGTAATAAACTTCTCTTTCGGCTTTGGATTTTGCGTTACTAAAACTAGTTGCATAGTTTTCAGGTAAAGGAGGGAGATGTGTTCTAGTAGGAACGCTTTCGCCTACTTCATTATGGCAATGGTAATCATTATTCATTTTATCAGTATGACAACCTTCGGCGTTAGTTCTGCCACTATGAGGTTGAGCTGAAAAAGGAGCTATGATCAAAACAAACAGTACGAATTTATATACCATAATGACTTCCCTGAAAGTTAACGATGTAGTTCCTAAAACATTTTCAATCATTAAGTTAGTATAAGTTAATTATAAAAGCTAGCCGATAGAGCTGAGTCTACGGATCATCTAGCTAAGTATATTAACTGATGTCTTTGTGTGCTTGAGCTGGCAGCTAATGTGTACTAGCGTGATGATCATTGAGGGTATTATAGAGTATACAAATCAATAATTGTCACAGCTGTTTTAAAGCTGAATTTCTTGCATTTGTCATGAGTATGCACTAATTTTGGGGTCACATTAATAAAGGATTATATTAAGTATGAAAACATTAAGGGAATACCCAAAACCAGATAGGCCTGCAAATCCAACTCCACTAGATATGGCAATTTATAACTTTGAACTCAAAGCTAAAAGTTATCACGATGAAAGCATCAAAAAAAACCCAAGCGCCGAAAAATTAAAAAAGCTAGCTTTAGATTATGACCATTTACAAATAGAAAAAAAGAGGATTGAATCTGTATCGATTGCTCAGTCTGCTCTTGAGTCGTATCGCGCTACTAGAAGCCATTCGTCACGTAAAGCTTTACTTGAAGAAACTCATCATACAACCAATACCACCAATAATTTAGCCCGATTTCTTTTTGCTGTTGGTGAACCAAAACCGACGAAATATCATGAGGCACACCATATTATTCCTGGTACAGGGCGTGATAACAAACAGGCTGTATTACGAGCAAGATTAAATTTGCACATGGTTGGTATTGGTATTAACGACCCTCATAATGGCATTTGGTTAATTAATTTTGTGAGACATAAAGAGAATGACTGGGCCACTAAAGAATCACCTCCACACCGAAAGTTGCATAGGTATAATTACGAAACATGGATTGGTGAAAGTTTAGGTGGAAGCATGACAAAAGACAAAGGGCTGTTTGTTAATAAACTACGCAATGTGAAAACAATGATTAAAGCAGGGACGTTACCTAGCAAAATTTTCGAAGAAAAAGATGAACTATGGAAAGGTATATGAATACGTACTTACTGAGAAAACCCACAGAAACATGTGATGTAATTGACCTCGATATTGTCGAGATGACAAATCAAATTATTGATAAGACTGGCCAGTCGTTTGATGAAATACTTGAAGTAGTCATGGATGATATTCCAAGAGGGGAAAAAACCTTACTTGAATTATCTGCAGATGGGTTTGAATGCAAGCATGAGCCACGAGCAAAAAAACAAAATTATGATGTAAATCTATATGGCTCCTTTTTAGTGCTTAATCGACGAGCGTATGAATGTCTTAATGAAGCTATCATAAATTGTGGTGAGTTCGTTCCCTTAAAAACTGACAGTGAAGAAATGTTCTTATTTAACACACTCAATTTTGTATCTGAAGATTTAACATTGACAGAGAAAGCATATCTTGATGGTTATGAGGATGGCCTCAAAACGTTAGTATTTGATACTAATCAAATACAAGATAAGTTGCTTTTCAAGTCAAAATTGCAAGGAGGCCTTTCTATTTATTGTACTGATGATTTTAAAAAGTTAATTACAGATAACAATCTTAGTGGCATTAACTTTAATAAAGACTTATTGAGCTGCTTTTAAGAAAGCACTTTAATCGGAGACCGCTACCTTTATTGAAGTCAAGTTACCTAATGCAATCTATCATTAACATTATGCCCAGACGTGAGCTGATTAAATACCTTATTTGTGGGCTTTAGCAAGACTATTTAGCGTAAGCAAAACAATAATATGAAAGCCCTCTTTACTTTTTTGCATTGAAATTAATATCGGTCTTTCACTTAACTACTTTGCTTATGCTAAATAATAATAACCACACTGTAGTATCTAAAATCCCATCAGCTACTGCTATAACCTGTATAAATAACTTATGGCTTCCCTCTTTAAATACAGCCTGCACTGTAGGCGGCTCTTGTTCGCTAAACATATCAACTTCTGAATAATTTATATAACTATCTTCACTCGTTACGCCATAAAGTGCGATTCGACTGAAACAAATTGAGTCATAAATGAGCTCGGGCCGAATCAATTAATACACTTCACCACATAGCACAAGGCCGTTCACAAAATAGTGAATTTAACGAGCATATATGCTATTTTGTTCAAATATAAACATGAAGCGTTCATAAAAAGGCGAATATAATGAAACATGCGCGTGAGGTAACAAAAATAATTGAGGGGGGAGTACTTGGGAAAATTAATCAAGTAAAAGCTTACACAGAGTTTCTTGCTGATAAATTAGAGGTTGATGGTGAACATAAAGCTGCAAAAAGATTACGTGATACAATCTCTAGTAGTTTGTTGGCATCAGGCTACAACTTAGCATCTATTTCAAATCAATTACGTTCTCCTGTTGATCAAGATAGTCACATGTCACTAGCTGACATCACTTATCCAGAATTAGGCAATACTGATTCCGCTATCCTTGACTCTGTAACAAAAATACAAATTGAAGAATTTATCTCGTTTTCACTTAAAGCTGAGAAACTGGCTGATGCAGGATTGAGTAGTGCACCATCCTTATTACTATATGGCCCTCCTGGTTGCGGAAAAACATTACTTGCAAATAATGTAGCAGCTCAACTTGGGCTACCGTTATTCACTGCTCGCTGCGACTCCTTAGTCTCCTCACTTTTAGGCTCGACTTCAAAAAACATAAGGTCGCTATTTGACTTTGCTTCTCAACGACCTTGTGTTTTATTTCTTGACGAATTCGATGCATTAGCAAAAGCCAGAGACGATCAACATGAATTAGGTGAATTGAAGCGTGTCGTTGTTAGTTTACTCCAAAATATTGATGCACTTCCCAAAGACACTTTAATCATTGCTGCAACAAATCATGAGCAATTATTAGATCCTGCTGTTTGGAGAAGGTTTGAGCTTCGGGTTCGACTTAACCCCCCAACATCCATAGCAAGAGAAAAGATTTTCCGTAGTGAATTATCTAAATTTGCACCTGCGAAGTTTCAAAAAGCTGTTGAACACTCAAATGGGCTTTCAGGAGCTCTAATTTCCCAAATTTGTACTGCGGCCAAACGAAAAGCTATTTTAAATGATGAGAAACAGGTTTCGGAACAAGACTTACTATTTAGAATTGCATTGGTTCGTTATTCTGATGTAATAGAGATAGAAAAGGATATCTCAGAAAAGCTGCTTACTCTAAAAGAGTTAAACTCGGAGTTATTTACAGTAAGACTTCTATCAAAAATATTTGGTGTGTCTACAGGAAAAATATCTAATTTGCTAAATAGGAATGGAAATGAGCAATAAAAACAACCCAATTCAATCTGTTAAAGTTACCCAAAAAGATTTTAAGGATGTTCCTTCACCAAAGCCGAACTCAAAACCAATTAGGGAGGTAACAAAAGAACTGGTTGACAAACTGAAAGCAGATATCGAGCAATCAGCAATTGAATTACGCAACCACTTTAATACCGCCCCAAATGTGCCAGCAGTATTAAAAATTAGGCTCCTAGAAAATGCTCTAGCCAAATCTCACAGACCAGACAAAGTATTTAAAGACACTACCTGCCCAATAATAGGAACTGCTGATTTTGGGGTTTTACTTGTGAGTGCGAACGAAGACGGTATTAGTCAATTAAAAACGAGAATTCAGTCTACAGCTAAATCTATTCAGCCTGATATCGCCGTAATAGAAGAAATTAGTGTCTTCTCCAGTGATGACCGGCTCCATGTAAATAGCTTCGAAGTGTCCAATTTTAATGCCAAAAAGTATAAAGTTCATTTATTTGATCATCTAAAAGAGCGTCAGAATGAAAGAATAAAAGAATATTTCAATAACTCTACAGCACAGATGACTTTGGATGTTTCTTTCAAAGAGTATTCATCACATACGAGCTTTCATACTGTTAAAGTACAGAATCAGCTATCTATTCAAAGTTTAGCAAAAAATATCGCAGTTCGATCAATAGAGGAAATGCCAACATATTCCCCTTCAGATTTTAAGATTGCAACAAGTCCTGTTGGACCACTTGATAGTTCAATGCTTCCTGATCCTCTTCATGGCTTTGATTATCCTGTAGTTGCGGTAGTTGACTCTGGAATCTGCCGTACATCAAAGCAAATCAACAAATGGGTCATTAGCAGAAAGTCATTTGTTCCAGAAGAGGTAGTAAACACTTCTCATGGAACAATGGTTGGAGGCCTGATAGCTTCACCTAGCTCTCTGAATTACCATGAAGAAGGTTTTCCGAACACTCAGGCAAAGTTAGTTGATATTACGGTTTTTGATACAAGTGGTAATGCCTCTGAAGATGATTTAATGGAAATGATTTCTGAAGCGGTCGAGCAATTTCAAAATATAAAAATATGGAATTTATCGATAGGCCGCAATGAACCTACAAAACTAAACTCTTTTTCTGATTTTGGCTGCTTTCTTGATGACTTAAGTGAAAAATACGGCATTCTCTTTGTTGTTGCTTCAGGAAATCACAATACGTTTACCACAAATAGATCAGACGAGGACAAGGCTCGTGAAAGTAGGGTGTCTTCTCCAGGCGATTCTCTTAGGGCCCTAACCGTTGGTTCAATAGCTCATAAAAAAAATCCTCAGTCTGCATCAAAAGAAGGGCAATGTTCCCCATTTTCAAGAATTGGACCTGGGCCAGCGTTTACACCAAAACCTGAAGTAATTCACTTTGGCGGAAACTGCACAGAAAATGGCGGCTATGCTCAGATTGGCGTTTTATCTTGTGGCCCAGAAGACCAAATATATGAATCAGTAGGAACAAGCTTTTCTACTCCAATAGTTTCATCAATCGCAGCAAATGCATGGCAATCGATCGAGAAAACTATCAGAGCAACACCTGAAAAAGTAAAAGCCCTTGTTATTCACTCTGCTGTACTAGACTGTAACGGGTACGAATACGCAACAGGCTTTGGAAAGCCGAGAGATATTGATAGTTTACTATATTGTTCAGAGAATCAAATTACCTTGATGTTTGAAGTAGATGTCCGACATGGATTAGTAGAGTTTGACAGAAGCCCTATACCCTTACCTTCTTCAGTGCAGGACAAAGGTAAGTTTAAAGGTGAGGTTGCAATGACATTGGTTTATTCACCACCATTAGATCAATCTTTTGGTTCGGAGTATAGCCGAGTTAACATCAGTGTCTCCATGGGTGAAACGAAAACAATTCTGGATGAAGCTACTGGCGAACTTAAAACTTCATTCTCAGGAAAGGTACCACCACTACCTAGCAATAAGAAAGATCTTTACGAAATAAACCAATTAAAAAACTCATTCAAATGGTCACCGACTAAAGCCCACAAAAAGAAATATCCACAAGGCACTAGTGTGCAGGCATGGAAATTAAAAATGGAGTCAACCATTAGAGCCGAGGAAAAAGTCCCTATCACACCTCAAAAAGCTGTACTGTTAGTAACAGTAAAATCGATTAATGAAGGAACGGATTTATACAATGATACGGTCAGGCTACTTAAAACGAATGGCTGGATATTGAACCCGATTACTATAACAGTTCCAGTTACCGTTACAATTAACGCATAGTGTAAACATATTAAACACTAACGCCAAATTAGCTTTGCTTTTATAGTAGGGTGCAGGCTTTTAGCCTAGCTCCCTATCCTATATTAAAATGGTCTGTAATAAATAAGTAAGTAAATATTTTTTTGTTAACTCAATCTCCATCAAGCAGTATGATCTTCAATATTTTATTAAAGGGCGTTTTTTATGAATGAATGCAATACGAATAGGGATGATGTTGATATCGATTTTATAAAAATAGTCACTGGTGGGAAAATAACCTACAGCTCAAACCCATTGGATGAAATTAAAGTTGTTAGTGCAGGTATAATATTTAGTGACGTGACTCTATTTAGGAAAAGCCTTTGCTGGAACTTAACTTTTCTTGCAAAAGCAACTGGGGTTAGCATGAAGACAATTGAACGCCATAAAAAGAACAATAAGCCTTTTAATCTATCGGCAAGTCAGAATATGTTGGAGCTAGCAAAGCTATCATTGGTTGGTGTTGCCTACTTTGGTGATGTTAATAGATGGAACCATTGGTTAACGACCCCACATATTCAGTTCCATAATAACAAGCCCACATCTGTTATTGACACTATACGCGGACGTGAGCTAATTAAACGGATAATTTGCGGACTTGAACAAGGGTTTATAGCATAAATATAGAAGTATTATTATTTACTTAACCTATTTATAAACTCTATTACTTTAGGAACTTTATCTAACAATTTAATTTTGTCATCAGCCAATATATTCAAATATTTTTTAGCTAACTCCGGTTTCGGGTAATATTCATCAAGTTGAGGCATAATACGCTCATAAATGGATTTTGCTGCAAATTCAGTTGCTGCAATTGGTATGCAAATATTTCCTAATTCATGTGATATCTCAAACTCTCTTATTACTCCATTTGCTTCCACAATTTCATCATTTTGCTTTTTATTCCCAAAAATAAATATTGAAATACCGCATAATGAAATCATCTTTTGTCTATAATCTTCCCATAATTGCTTTAGCTCTGTATTACCTGTTTGAAATTGAGGAAAAGGCCGTAGCACGAGTTGCGACTCTGAATATTTCATAGGCCTAGAATATATAGCTTCTAATGCTCCATTGATGACAGAGCTACCAACACCCCATCCAAATCCATTAACAACTCTCAAGTCACTTTCTATCAATCCCTTTGATAGCTGATGAATAAAATCAATTGCTTCCTGACGTTCGAAAGGACTATAAACCTCAGCGCTTCCTGATATAAAGACTGTGCGCTTTTTAAAACGCCTTTCAATTTCTCCAAGGATATCTGTTATTTCAGAGAAGTCTGATACAAGTAAGGTTTTAATACCATATCTCTTCAAATCATTTATTATGAGCGCTTGTTTTCTTAAGTTATAATCATAAGAAGCCTGATCAGGGTTGGCTTTATCCCCTAACGTTGGTTTTTTTGTTATGCAATAATGCTGTTTTTTGTCTTGTGAAAATCTAATATTTAAACGGCTCAACACATAATCTAGATTTGGATCTGTAAAACTAAAACCAAGAAATAAAAATGTTCTCGTTGTAAGCTCTCCAGTTAGTGCATTAATAAATGGTTCATGTGTTTGGTGATACTTTTCATATTGCTCCTTTGTCAAAATTGCATCCGTAGATTGCAAAGCATCGCCATGCATTTTGTATAAGACTAAATCTCTTTTAGTTCTACTCGTTAAGAGCTGCTTAGCGCTATGCTTTATATCTGGGACTTTCCCTTCTTTGATAAACGTATCTTCAATTATAGAGTCGTAATTAGTAGTCCAAATAGACGTAATAGGTAAACGAGCCAGTATTCGATGGTTTTCTGTTTCCTCAGTATCTTCGACAAACTCATCAACAATTTTTTGACTTAATCTATCTCGAGTCCCATTTTCATTAACGTGATACTGCGCAATTGATACGAGATCTGTTTCAATATCAATATTTAACCCTAGCTCATGAGCTATATCTCGTAATAAATCAGGCCAATTAACAAAGCCTGCTGGAATAGAGAGGCCGGCACCTGCGAATACTGATGCTGTCCCTTCATGTAATTTTTTTACATAATCTTTAATAAATGATTCTACTTCATTGCTAAACGTCATTGGGTTCTAAGTTCCTTTTATAATGAGACATAATTTTAACTGAGCCGTGTTCATAAAGTTATACCCTCTAGTACCCTCGCCAATCCATACTTCCCTGACCAAAGCCTTTAAGGTGTTTCCAAGCCCCATATTTTTTTACAAAAATATCCTTCGAACCGTCAGTATATTGTCCTTTAGTAACAGTAGGGTACAGTGAAAGGTACTCTTGCCCTACAAATGTTTCAGTCTCAAAATCAAGTAATGGTAGTATCGCTACACCATCAGGCCTATACCCATCAAAAAAACCTAACTCCCACGGCATCCACTTTGAGTTTGAAGAGTTATCTGTCGCTATATAGATTAGACTCTTAGACTGGCGCAACCTAACTCGTAAAAGTTCTGCAGTTTCCTTGTTTACCTTATCTCTCGATAGATGTTTATCTGTATCCCAATCCACATAAACAGTGAGCCCTTCTTCTTCAAGTAACTCTTTTACTCCAAGAACCAACTCGGCATCATCTATTGAGTGAGAAAGGAATACATCAAAACGAGTGTTGGAGCTTGATGACTCAAATGATTCAGTTAATCTGCCTTTAGCATTAAATGCTCTGCTGCTTCGATTTACAGAAGCTTGAGCAGCCCTTCTTGCTTCTTGTTTTGTAAAATATGCCATTTATGTTATGTGCCTTAATTATTATAAGTTTATTATCCGATTAGATGTATGGACTTCGTTAAGCTAATAACTTTCTCAAGTTTTCCCATGTCCAGCGATATAATCTCCCTGCATTTTCAACAGCTCTATATTCTCCATTACGGTAACCAATTAGTTGAATTACTGGTTTTCCCTCTTGTCTTGCCATTGCGATCTCGGCAAGCACACCTGGAGCTCTATAGGTTTCAGGCCCAACAATAACCATAACGATATCTGATTTTCTGATGGCTGCACGAGCTTTGTCTTTCCAATTTGCCTCTGGCGCCGCTTCTTTTAAACTATGGTCGATAACCATAAATGGTGATTGCTCCAGTTTCGATTGACCTATAACAAAGCCTTTAAGCGCTTTGTCATTATCAAAATCAAAACTAACAAAAACTTTTTTCTTTATAATCACATTCTTTTCCCCTATTTTGTTTATTAATGCTCCTGTTGCACTACCGAAAATAATGCCTCCAACCCCAGGAAATAAAATATTACCGAGTAACCCACCAATGGCCGAGCTAATGATTGGAGAGGCATCTAGTGATTCTTTGTGTGAGTAACAATAATTGCTTCCATTCATTGCCAAGTTAGAGCATTTATGACCTTTTTTTGTTGAAGCTTTACACTGTCCCATTCGTTATGAACTCACCCGCAACTTAATATAAAGTTAATATATGGCGATTATTTAAACATATATCAAGGGCAAAAGTAGCACCTTTTTCAATCATAATATTTGCTAGCGAACGCCGCATTATAGTAACTCGTGGATAATTATGGATGGCGTTCCTCAAACCATACATACACGTAAATTTTGAGCTTCGTTATGCTTACTTGCGAGAAAAAATCTATGGAGCCTTTTTTCACCTTAGCTACCAAGACTACAATCAAGAAAATAACCCTATTTAACTAGCAAAATAAAATAACTAGTAATTAATGTAGAATTACATCACTATAATGTTTTGTTTTGGTGGCTTGCGCATTAAATTTATGTAGCTAAGGATATTATTATTTCTGAGTTTAGTATTAATTCATTAACAAATTTCGACGACAAATATTGGAGAGTCGATTGGTTTGGCTATCTTAGTTACGAGGATGATTCGGGGAAACGCCGTAGTGAGCCACTGGTTGATATATACTTATCACCATTCATCGAATTTCCCACACCTGGTAGCTTGAATTATAAATACTCTACGGACCTAAAACAAACAAATGTCATTCAAGTCCCTGTGAGCTACCTTCGGGTTATTAGGTTAGGAGATGTTTGGCATAATGGAAAAAGAGTACCGTTAGAATACACAGAAAAAATGCGAGAAAAATTCAGTTCGGTCACTATTACCCCTGAATCGGCTTACACCTCGATAGCTGGCGCAAAGGGAAAGCTAGATGATAATTTACTTCCATTTACTCATCATCCGTATCATGGAAAAGCTACCAAAGTACACTGTGAATTTGTTAAGCTAGATGAAGATAAAATATTAGTATTCCCTCATTATATCCTTTTACAAGCTTATTTTTCGAAATCTCAATACGTCTTTCAGCAACTGTTCAAATTTGGATTACAATTCGATTCTATATACGACCCATCACAATCTTATTTGACGAATGACGGGCATGCTTATATTTTATTAAAAAAGTGGACTCATGATATTGCTGCGCCAGAAGTAGCAAGATTGGCATTTGATGAAGTGGCGGCAAAAGCTATTCGTGGACTTAGCGAAAACTTATCACTCCAGTGTGTAAACAACCGTCCTGTTAGCCCAAAATTAAAGTTCCCATTTGAAGGTGAAACCACTCTTGACGTTTATGGAAAATGGTGCCCGTTGGCTTCAGGTCGAAAAGTGTTCATTGTTTATGATATTTTAAGTTGTGATGCAAGTTACCCCTTTAGTTCTCTTGAATATTTCCGAGATAATCCAGGTGATGAAAACCCTTTAAACCCATCTACTCAAGGAGAAAATAACAAAGACACACACCTGCAAGGAAGGCCAAAACCTAAAGTGCCTGAGGTAGGGGATGTTGATATGCGACCAAGTAGTGAACCAAAAAATAATATTGACGAGCTCTTAGTTGAGGGGAGAGCAGGTACGATATTTAACGACTTGACAAATAAGTATATCGACAAGAGAAGACAAAAAGCTCACTTAGACGATAGTTCGCCTACAACCTATAAACCTTTTGTGGGTGGGCTTGAGGGAGGTAACACTGGTGAGGGTGATACCCAAGGAGTTTCTGCTCCAGTAGATTTTCGGCTGCCGGATAGTGAGTCAGAGAACAGGTTTATATTTGATCATAAAATTTGCCGCCTTACCCTTTTTCAGCAAGTAGTTAATGAAATAGAAAATCTTCCAAGAGTCAAAAACATTGAATACATAAGTATTAATCGAGCAGTTACTGACTGTAACTCGATATTTTCACAGTTTCCCGTTACTTTCACTGAGGGAGGACGAAAGTCGACTTGGCAATATATAAATTACTATAAAGGATTTAGGCAAGAAGGCCGAGAAAAGTATCGTCTTAGGCAAGCATTAATTGCACGAATAACCCTTTATACCGGCCATGAAATAACACTCATTGAAGTACAAAGACGAGTTTTCAAAGTTAATGATGGATGGGTTGAGCTAGATACAACATCACTATTATTAAGTACCACGTATTACGCACCTTCATACACAGAAAATCAGTTATCAACTTTGCTTGAACGTTGCAGTGAATCACGAGGAACATGGGAGCATATAACTGCATACAATCAAAGTCAGAGCTTATCCATAAAGCACCCTTCAAATAACACAATATATGAAGGTAGTTATGCTGATAGACAAATAGCAATTATAGAAAAAAATTTGGAGTTTAGCTTTGCTTAAACTTTATAACAAAATCGCTTCATTTCTCAAAAGCAAAAAGAAAGCCACAGTTTTTTGGTTCACAAACCAACAGTTAGCCAATAAGTACAATATATCCGAGCTAATCAAGAGCAACAAGTGTCAGCTCGACACTCTAAAAAGTAATTCCACTGAAATAGACCAGCTCACAAAAGAAAAAAACGCTCTAGAAGATGAGTATAAAAATAAAACCATTATGTTCAATGAGTTAAAAAGCTCTATTTCCGTAGAAAAAGAACTGCATGCGGAAGAGTTGACTGGTCTACATGATCAATATCGCAAGTTTATTATTCAATTTTGTAAAGAACGCAATATACGCTCGCCTTTTGATAAACTCCCACTGAGGGAGCCTATTGTACAAAAAGGTTTTTTTAGCTTTTCAAAAGTCAAACAGACTTTATTTCTAGAAAAACTGCAAACTTTAGGCATCAGACCCAACGATGAACAATTGGCTATGCTATTTTGTGAAAATCCAGCAGCTTGTATTCAGGCTGGTGCTGGTTCTGGAAAATCCACAATGTTGGCTGCAAGGGTTGCCTTTCTTCGCTTGGAAAATGATATTCCTTTTTCTAATATTACAGTGACCACCTTTACTAAAGAGGCTCGGAGTGAGTTTATTGAAAAACTTGTTAAAAATGTACAGTTGCTGTCGAATGTTCCAACCAGCTTTGGCGAGAAAGAAGCTCGTGATGTTGTAAGGACCTTTCATGCGCTTGCATATAAAGTAAATAAAGAGTTTGGTGACGGGAAGCGTATTATTTTAGGAAATTGGACGCCAATTTTTGAAAATAAAGATGGTGAAATAGTAGACATTGAGAACTTAGGGGCCTTATCAGAGAAGGAGCTAAAAGAAAATTATAAAAAAGACACGACAATCCCGCGCATGTCAGATTTGATGCAGCGAATATACGAATACCTTTATACCAAAGACACTAAATTCAAACAAAAGATTGACTACTTATTCCGTGCATCAATTAAACAACTGTGTTTTAACCAAAAATCACCAGAGAAAAATCCGTTTTATCGGGCAACCCCTTTAATAGAGAAAAGTTTATCTAAACAGTTATTTCACGATTGGTTAAATATAGATTTGGAAAAACATCGATCTATTGCACAAACCTATCCACCAATAGATGATTATTGGTCTTGTGGAAATTCTAAGCAAAACACAAATTTGAAGTATCACATATATTTACCAAAACAAAAACTTCGTGTTTTTCTAAGTCCCGATATTAATATTTATGATAAGGTAAAAAAATACGATGATTTTTGTGATAGTAAAAGAAGTCTGTCTAGCTGGCTGTTTTTTAGAAAGTTATTTGTATACTATAAAGCAGATAGTAAGTACATATGGGTTGATTCAGAAGAAGCTTTAATGAGGCTACTGGAACGTGAAAAACAATTCGATGAGTTCCCTCCAGAGTTCTCTTATGCTTGTGTAGGAGAGTTTGCCAAAAAGCCCAATGAAAAAGACTTTATACCAGTTTATGGTCAATTCAAATCTTTATCAGACTTTATCTATTCGTTAGGAAAATCTATTTCAGACTTTAGTTCAGCTGAAAGCGAAAGGTTACTTTGCTATGTTCCAAACCACGATAAAGTATTCTTGGAAGCATGCATAACCTTTAACGGTGCACTTGAAAAACTTTTAGAAAAAGAGAATTTGATTTCATTTGAGCAAATATTTCATACATTCCAAAACTCTGAGCACCCAGCATTAAAACTTTGTAATGCTGAAAGCTTATCATGGTGTAAGCATCTTTTGATTGATGAGTTTCAAGATATTTCTCCTAATATTATAAAGTTCCTCAATAACTTAAAAGCCATATATACAACTAAAACTAAATCAGGCTCTCTTATGTTTGTTGGAGACAGCAATCAATCCATCTATGTATGGCGAGGTAGCTCATATCTATATATAAAAATGCCTGACACTTTCTTTCCAGTACCCGATTATTTTTCAATTCTACCGCTTAAAGCTAACTATAGAAGCGCAAAACCGGTAATTGAACTAGCTAAGATACCACTAGTTAATATTGGTTCTGAAGACTCTGTAGTTCCAGCCAGAGAAGATTTAGCTTCAATGGAGTGCAATCTATCAATAAAAAGACCATATACGACGAAAGGTCGTAGTGAAACTTTAGATTACGACTTGCTGTGTAAAGAACTACAACGAGAAGTCAATCGAGTTAAAGCTACTCCTGAAGACCCTGTGTATGTTCTTTTTACAAGACATAGCTTAGCGAAAGATACAGGGCATAAAGAGTGGGATTCATTGTTTCAATCCCTAAAGAAATCAGGAGAAATTAAAGATCTAACGATACACACCAGTAAAGGTTTAGAGGCTCGATCTGTATTTATCTTAGGGGATATAGCTCCAAACACTTGGAATCCAATAAAAAATGCTATGTATGAATGGTGTGAAATAGGCACCACTTTTGAAAATGCCCAATATCACGAAGCTAACTGCCTTTGCTACGTTGCAATAACAAGAGCAAAAAATAATGTTCATTGGTACATAGACAGGCTTCAAGATAATGGATTAGCTCGAGCTTACTTTGAAAAGTGGCCATCAATTGTAAGTTGACTTAGTGGAATACTGACTCTAGCATCTTGTTTATCAAGTTGTCCTGATTCACAAAGTACAAACCACTGAGTGTGATCTTGATCAAATCTTCTGTTATCACCAGAAATATAGGAGGATAAGATATTTTCAGTAAACTTACCCAATGGTTTTCCTTCTTTCGCGCTCATTCGTCGATAAGACAAAGCCTTTGCATATGCGCCAGGATCATCACGAGCTAATTTTTTCATAGATATCTTATCCGCTCTTAATAGCTCAGAGTGCTGTTTTGCAACTTTTACTAAATCAGCTAGTTTAGCTATGAACTCTTCGGGCTCATCTTTAGCCTGAGTTTCAACAGGGTTATTATAATATTCGTTGATAACATATTTATCATTGCTAGAAAGTCGGTTTGTTAACAGCTCAATTCTTACCTGCAAATAAATAAACCGTTCGGCATATTCAATTAGCGTTGCTCTGTCTGACTCTTGGAGCAACGCAAACTCGCAATTTAATCGCTCTTCGAGATATAGCGCATCATTTTCAAAAACCTCTTCACAATCACTCATTCTGGTTTCCTCATATATGGTAAATGAAATAGTTTATTCCTCTGATAGCTCTTTAAAACTTTTTTAATGACCCCAGAGTCTTCATAGCCTAGTAGGCGGTTGAGAGCTGAGGCGTTCAACCGTTTATCGTGTGCAATTAAGTAATCAATAGCAGCAATAACGGACTGCTCACTTGGAGGACTATTTGGGCTATACAAATTTTGTCTGATATTTTTTTCTAACCAATAGGGAATTAGAGGTCTCTTATTTGTATTATTAGTAAAATCTGAGTAGATTAATTTGTTGTTGATACAAAAAGCCATAAATTGACTTGGCCAGTTACTAAAAACACCTGTAAGCAGACTCATACACTGATAACGCAAGTTATGAGGAAGCATATCGGGGTCTTGGATATTATCCTTTTCTTGGTCCCTCACGACCTCCCTGAGAACTAACCTCATTAAGTGTCTCAACACTTGAAAAAACGAAAATGAGTATATCCAATTAGATCCAACTTCTAATTTAATAAAGCCTTCACGTAATATGCGCTCATATAAAATAGTATCTTTAACGACATCAGCTTTTGCTACGCATGCAACGGTATTTTTTAAATCAAAAGCACAATGAAAACACTGAGTAATAGCTCCTAGGAATGGCATTTTATGAGGCTGCCCTACATCATTTAAAAGTGGTCTGATTGGGCTGGAACATCTAGGGCACCTATCATACAACTGACAAGCGTGACGACTGCACACCGTTATAAATGAAACTCGCCAAACTTTCCTGTAATAAGGTTCACCTTCCGCTAAGCACAGTGGGCAATACTGTAAACAATAACGTCTGTGATTATTTTTCTGACTTCCGGTTTGTAGAATGCAAGCCTTTCGATTCGCTTTAGGAGTTGAGCTAGCAAATAGTTTACCCGAATAGCTATCTAGTGTTGTTTCTCTAGATCTAAAATAAGTAACACGTAACGGCATGGAAAGCTTTTGTAGAATCTGCTCTGTAACAACATAATCGAGGTTGTAGTAGGTATTCCTCATTTCAGGTATGAGCAAATAGCAAAAAGAAAATACGTTTTGCCCATTTGCTCTGGCAACACGATAAACCCATGACGAAAATAGCTCATCTGGTAAAGGCTGTGGATGCACTGGAAAAGCAGACGTCATTAACGATTACTCTTCTTACGTTCTTTAGGTGACTCATAATCGATTTTTTCAAGTAATTCTAGCGTTATACTTTCAAGCCCACTTCTAATTGCAAAAATCGCCGCTTGAGTGAGTATGTCTGAAACCTCTCCAAGCAAGCCTTCACTCATAAAATACACTTTCTGAGCAATAGCTTTACTCTTTAGATTTGACGAATTAGCTAAAGGTAGCATACGTTCAAAGCTTGCCAGTAAACGACGAAAATCGGTATCCATTTCCCATCTTGGTAATAATGAAGGTTTAAACCGGTTATCAAGCTGAGGGTCTGTTTTAATAGCTCTTAAAGCATCCTTAGTTCCTAGACCAACTATAGGTATCTTTAATTCATTACTTAAATTACGAATAACACTTAAGAAGACTCGTTGTTTATCTAAAGGGCCAGCAAGTAAAGAATGAATTTCGTCAATAATGAGCATTTTTACATTACAGGCAGCCATTATCGTTTTTACTTGATGGTGTTTTTTTTCTGCTGAGTCTGAAGGCCTAAAAGGAGCAAATAGCTTAGATAAAATATTACTATACAGTCGTGACTCGCTTGGCGTAGGCGGGGACTGAATAAACAATGCTGGTATAACAATACCTTCATTATCTTCACGCTCGTATGCTGGGTGCAAGTCAATAAAGCGTTCCGCAATCATTGTCTTACCGCTGTTACTATCCCCTACTATCAACATACATGGCATTCGATGCTTCTTAGGGTAAACGAGTAAATCTTCAAGTTTACCCAATATATCAATCGCCTTAGAATAACCAATCCATCTTGATGACAAAATATATTCAATACGTTCTTCATTACTCTTATCAAGTAAAGTGCGAACATCTTCGTTCAAGTGATCAAACGAATTATTGCTAGTATGTTCAATCACGACGCACCTCTAACATTTCATCAAAAGGCTGTATATCATCGTCATCTTCATCATTTATAAATTCTGTTTTAGTTAAAGGAGCTTTTTCATAAACTTCAGGTGAAGATATCGCGGTTTTCTCAGCATTTTTTCTTCGTTGAACAGCTTTTCTACTTTTTTTAGTTTTAATAACAGCTTCCTGCTCGATTTCCCTCATAGTCTCTAATGCGCTAAAAATCATTTCTTCATTTACATGAACAGCCCCATCATCTTTTAATTTTTTCTGTACTTTCCTTAGCTCCCATATGGTCATAGATGGATGTGCTGTGTTTCTGTATGGAATAGGGAAGTAACACTTTAACTGCGGGTCAAAAAACCATATTGTACTGATATCTCGAGGGTCTCGACGGCAAATAAACTTTCGTTTTAACTTGCTTCGCCCCTCGACGGTTGCATTGATCCAAACTCGAAGGACATCACTGTAATAACAAATATCATCAATACGAATACCGTAATCTTGTACGGTTCTTTCAACATAAGGAAGTAGATTGGTCTTAAGTGTTTCTTCATCATCTATCTTTCTTGGCATACCAACACCTTTCGTGTTTTTAGTACCTAAAACACCTTCTTCAAATTTTTGATATGGAGTAGTATTAATTCCTGAGTGCAATTTGTGATGATAAGATTTTGTAATTAAAACAGTGAGCCAATGCTCAAACTCTTTCAACGTTAAGGCTGATTGCTTATCTGAATCATACCCTCTTCTTTGCTGTGTGTTAGAAAATGTTGTTCCTGGTAAGGTGTGTATCTCCTTAGCAAATGTACCAAGCAGACGCTCAATATGACCGCCAAAATGAGGCCTGCCAACAGGACGCCATTCAATAGAAAAAGCATATTCTTGGCATGCTTTTTTAAGCATATTTCCACGAAACTCTTTTGCATTATCGGCATGGACTGTTCTTGGTACCCCCCAACAAGGCCAAGACGCATCTATATCATATTCAGCAAGAAACTTATCCTTCGGCAAGATCACATTAGAAAGACACATACCAACAGCCAAGGCACTTGGTTTTTCAAAAGAGATGTAAAAACCAGCTACCATCCTGCTGTATACATCTATTGCCATTGTTACCCAAGGACGTTCAAGAGGTAATCGATAAACATCATCTACCAATATTATATCTAAAGGTGTGTGGTCAATTTGAATTACAGCATAAGGATAATCAGCATGCGGGAACTCCCCCATACTCATATGAAGCGCATCATGAATTTGGTCTTTACTACAGCGCTTACGTATTTTCAAATCCTCAGATAAGCTTTTGATACGATTTCTTACCGTATTAACATGAGGAATAGTCAATGTAGCTTTCCTACACTCTAGCTTAACTAAGCGATGTACCGCTGCAACTGACTTCCTTTGCTTATTTAAATATTCGCTTTCAATACATGCATCAATGACTTTCTCTACTTCACTTGATAGTTTTTTACTACCGGAGTCACTCCTCGTTTTCGGGGACAGTATCATCAAAGATGAATCTGCTTCGTATAATCGAAGCCACTTATAAATTGTATTTATATGGTAGCCGTGCTCTGTAGCTACACTTTTTACTTCTTCAACAGTTCGGTCATGCTTATGTACCAAAGGTTGAATAATTTCCAATCGTTGCTGAGCTACTTTCCAGTCATCATCTTCGATAGCATCAATAACACTTACGCGTCTATCTTCTGGTGAAGGGGGCGATAAAGACAGCTCTGATATTCTGAGCTTTTCAATTTGCTTTGTATGGAAATTTTCTGCTAATACGTAATCTAAATTAGTAATTTGCAGTACAATGTAGTGCGTATCATTATGATAAACGGAGCTTCCTTGCTGCAAGGTAAATTCTTTTCTCGCTTTTCTAGGCATATTTATCTCCCTATCCAAATACGTGAAGACATAGTGATAGGTAAATTTAAATCCAAATTCACTCTTTTTGCCGCAATGAGCCACCATAAAGAAGGTAAAATCTCAGCTTGCGCCCATTTATCGTTAAATAAAGACTTAATCAATTGTTCAACACTGCATTCTCTCATTGAATGAAGTGCACCAAATATTAATTCCTCGTGAGATTCATTGAGTGCATCACGTAAATATGGTTGTAAAAATCGAGCATTTTCCATATAAGTTGTGCGTATCTCATTCTCAGTAAACAGCTTGAAGCGCCAACCTTGCACTTTTGCATAACGAATTGCGGCCTTGAATTTTGGCTTAAGGTCTTCCCAATTTTTTTTAATGTCACTACGGTATTTAACTTCGCAAAGTACTATATTGCTATTAGAGAACGATGAACGACCCGATATGTAACTAAGCAATACATCAGGGGTGTATTTTCTTTTTCTGCCATTTGAATCCACCCATGAAATACAAACCGGTTGAACATCGTAGCTTTCTATACAGCTATCAAACTCAATCATTGTTAAAAAGTCGCGTTCAAGGGAAGATTCAAAGAATGCATCATTGGCTTTTTGTGAATTTGCCAATCCTGTCAGATTTCTATAATTTTTTGGTATTGTACGTACAGACATAAAATTAAACATCACTCGTTAAAGGTGTAGATTACTATTCAATACATCATATCGATGTAATTGATAACTACAAGCTATGTACTTTTTAAGTAAGATGTCTAATTATTACTTTATAGTGATGTAATTGTCATTTAGGGTTAGACGAACCGCCTACCAGCGCAACTGCAGAGCAAGTGTGATGAGGATTTCGAAATGGTCGCTGACGCCAGTTGGTTAAATCGATTGAGTGGCCAATAATGGAATACAAAGCAGCGGTATCAATGGCTTCATCATCTGACATGGTTGGCATTATTGTAGACATTCGTTGCGCAAGCATTGATTTGCCGGTTCCTGGTGGCCCTAAAAATAGTAGGTTATGTCCACCTGCGGCAGCAATTTCTAGTACTCGTTTAGCACCGGGTTGGCCTTTTACATCACTTAAATCGAGTAAAAAGTCTGGCGCTTGGGTACAGTCAGGGTAGGCAATATTCAATGGTAAAGGTTGTTGGTTGAGTAAGTCTCCCCACACCTCTTGTATAGAGCTTACCGCTTTTCGTTTTACACCGCTGACAAGGCTGGCCAAACTATCGTTTTCAAGAGGAAGAAAGCAACAACGGTTTTGCTCTTTAGCACCGAGCACTGAGGGTAAAATAGCATTCACTGCACGTATTTCACCATTAAGTGCAAGCTCACCATAAAACTCATACTTATGAATATCAGGGCAGACTATTTGCCCCGATGCGACCAAAATGCCTACCGCAATCGCAAGGTCAAACCGCCCGCCGTCTTTTGGTAAATCGGCAGGTGCTAAATTAACGGTGATACGTTGATCGGGAAATCCAAATTGAGAGTTTTCAAGGGCGCTGCGTACTCTATCCTTGGCCTCTTTAACCGATGCTTCGGGTAAGCCGACAATATGAAATGCAGGTAAACCATTCCCTAAATGCACTTCAACCATAACCTCGGGGGCATTAATTCCTACTTGTGCGCGAGAAAATATACGGGCTAACGACATTCCTTATCCTAGTTAACTGCTGTATTAAACCAGTTTAGTCAGGATATTTAAAAACATGTAATATAATCTTCCATTTAATGGCCGAAAAGCGCAGCAATAAGGTCATTAACATACTCAAGATCATCGCCACTTCCACCGTTAAAGATAGGTTTATAGCTAACGTATACACAATACCACCAGCAATACAGGTAATAGCATAGAGCTCACCTTTGAGCAGCATAGGAATATCGCGGGCAAGCACATCGCGAATCAATCCACCAAAACAGGGGGTGATCACCGCCATAATAATAACCGTCATATCAGGCATACCGGCCAATTGCGCTTTTTGTGCTCCCATTACTGCAAAAAAGGCTAAACCAAATGCATCGGCTGTTTGTAAAACATAATAAGGAATCGATTTTTGTTTATTGATCAGTCGTGTTGTAACAAGCACTGCGGCTAAAATAGCATAGAAGTAGCTTTGATCGTGTAACCAAAATACGGGTTGATCGAGTATCACATCGCGAACAGTACCGCCACCAATAGCCGTAACGGTTGCAAGCACAACCACACCAAAGCCATCCATTTTCTTTTCATAGGCAACCAAGGTGCCCGATATAGCAAATACCGCTACGCCAATTAAATCAAACCAGTGATAGAGTTCAGTCATAATTTTGATTACAAAAAGTTTTAAAGAGTTTAACGCATAGCATACTAAATATTCAGCAATAACACTTTCAAAAAGTAGAATTAGAAAAGAACAGCAGAAATACGTGTTAAAAATAGCGTGAGGGAATATGAATTTTAGGCATAAAAAAACACGCTTTAGGCGTGTCGATTTAATAAAACATGTTATTTCAGTGGTTGCGGGAGCCGGATTTGAACCAACGACCTTCGGGTTATGAGCCCGACGAGCTACCAGACTGCTCCATCCCGCGCCTGAAATTGCAGATTTATTTATAGTTGCTTACATTACAACTTGGCTTCCAATCCTCTAAAGGAAATTGGTTGCGGGAGCCGGATTTGAACCGACGACCTTCGGGTTATGAGCCCGACGAGCTACCAGGCTGCTCCATCCCGCGCCTGTATATTTTAAGTCTATCGACTACTTAATTTAATCTCTTAAGTTAGAGTTTACAGTAACCTCAAACCTCTAAAGGAAATTGGTTGCGGGAGCCGGATTTGAACCGACGACCTTCGGGTTATGAGCCCGACGAGCTACCAGGCTGCTCCATCCCGCGCCTGTAATTTCTTTGTAACAGTATCGTGTTATTCACAAGCCTGTTTCGAAGAGAGCGCTATAATATAGGAATAAACCTATAATGCAAGGTTTTACTAATTAAAAACGTTTAAGTGAACAAAAACCCATCAAAAGGCGGTTATTACACTAATCGCTGATGTGGGTTTATCATTTTTTGCCACTCCCAATCGGGATGCCCCATAACAATAAAGTCTGGGTTTTCTGTGCTTTCCCTTTGGTTATAGGTCAGAGGGTTAAACTCAGCATCGGTAATACACCCCCCCGCCTCTTCAACTATTACTTGTGATGCGCCAGTGTCCCATTCACCAGTGGGACCAATTCTTAAAAAGCAGTCAGCTTTACCTTCAGCAACAATACAAGCTTTAAGCGAACATGAGCCTAAAGCCACCGTTGCAAATTGCGCATTTAAATACTGACTCACGGCTTCTACCTTTTGGCGGCGGCTTACAGCCAAAGTTAAACTTTCGGGAGGCGCTACAAATATTTGTTTATCATGCTCGCCTTTACGCTTAAATGCCCCATTATTAGCGGTAGCAAAATAGGTCACGCCCTTTGCTGGCCAATGAATCACTCCCAATACAGGATGATTATTTTCTATCAGCGCAATATTAACGGCAAAGTCGCCGCTTTCTAATATAAATTCACCGGTGCCATCCATCGGGTCCAGCAGCCAATAGCGTTGCCAGTGCTGCCTGTCTTCCAATGCTGGGATCGGCGTTTCTTCGGACATAATAGGAATATCGGGAGCTAGCGCTTTTAAGCCAGCAACAAGTACATCGTTTGCGGCTAAATCTGCTTTAGTAACTGGCGTATTGTCTGATTTTTCTTGTTGACCAATATCATCTTTTTTATAAATAGCCATAATTGCATCACCTGCACTTTGGGCAAGTGTTATGCATGGTTCAAGTAATTTATCCATTAGTCGCTCCTGAGGCTAAGTACTTATCTAATAATAGCAGAGCGGCAACACTACGTGCTTCAGTAAAGTCAGGTTGTTCTAATAGCGACTGCCACTGCGCAAGTGGCCATTTAACAAGCACTAATGGCTCTGGCTCATCACCTAATAGGGTTTCAGGGTATAAATCTTTAGCAAAGAGAATATGCATAGTGGCATTGAAATAACTAGGCGCCATAGTGACCGTTTTAAGTGCTTCAAAGTATTCAGCACCAAAGCCAATTTCTTCTTTGAGCTCTCGGTTTGCCGCTTGCTCAGGTGTTTCACCGGGGTCAATTAATCCTTTAGGGAAACCTAACTGATAATCATTGGTGCCGGCGCAATACTCTCGAACGAGTAGTAGTTCGTTTTCAGCTGTGATGGGTACAATCATAACGGCTCCACGGCCACCGCCGCGAATTCGTTCATACTGACGCTCTTCGTCATTTGAAAATTTTAGTTCTAAAGACTCCACAGTAAATAAGCGACTTTTAGCGACAACATTATTACTGAGAATTTGTGGTGGTGTTGGGTGCTTTTTCTGTGTCATGGGCATCAATTTGCTATCATTGCAGTTATACTAATCATATACCCAAATGAGTATAAGATGCGAGTTTCAGTTTGAATTAAAAGCAATTTAAATGCAGAATTAATCATAAAATATCTTACCCGTAGTTAAGGTTAAATATTTATCTGGCGTTATTGAATTCGCCCTTAATATTTCATCATTGGGTATATGTTTTTAAAGTTCAATTAACAGAGCCCATTATATTTCGCTTGCAAGCATTTCATCGCAACGTAGTCATTTAACGCCTCAATTTCCACAAGGATATATCATGCTCAATTGGTCAAAAATCGATACTGTATTACTCGACATGGACGGGACTTTACTTGATTTACATTACGACACTGACTTTTGGCTCAATGTTGTTCCACAACAACATGCTCTGGCTCAAAATATCAGTTTTGAGGCAGCCCGCGCAGATATCTTAAAACGCTATCAGGCTGTGAGTGGCAAAATTCAGTGGTACTGCTCTGACTATTGGGAAGCACAGCTAAACTTACCTATTCTCGAACTAAAGCGCCAGTCTGCTCACTTAATCAAAATTCGTGAAGACGTTCCGCATTTTTTAACTGAACTTCGACGTGCAGGTAAAGAACTCATTTTACTTACCAATGCTCATCCAGAATGCGTAATGCTTAAATTTGAACATACCGCCATTGATAACTACTTAGACGGGGTGGTGTCAACGCATGAATATGGGGTAAGTAAAGAGCAACAAAGTTTATGGCACAAGGTTCAAGGGGATTTAGGGTTTGATAAACGCCGCACATTATTTGTAGATGACAGCTTACCGGTATTAAATGCCGCACGAGAATACGGCATTGAGCATTTACTTGCGGTTGCTAACCCGAATAGCCAGCAACCACATAACGATATAACCGATTACTTAAGTGTCACCGATTACCGTAAGCTTATTTAGCTTATTCGCCCTGAGGGTAACGCGCTACTAAGCCTTGATATACCTGTTTTGCAAAATCTACATGCTCAGTATCAAGGCTTTTAACTACTTCAACTAAGTGTTCGTTATCTTCTTTGCCATGCCACACTTTAATGTAGCTACCCTCTTTGTAACCATGATCCTGACGGAAGAAGTTCAGCGTATTTTTACCCACATAGCCACGATATAAATCATCAATATCCATACCGATTTGTGCCATACAACCGGCAAAAGCAGCCGCGTTAAAGGTTTTATTGGCAACCGCACTGGCTGCTAATAATTCAAGCGTTTGTTTAAAATCATCACCTTGCTGTGGGGCGCTCATTTGAGTTTGTAGCTGTGTTGCTATTTGCTCGTAGCTGGTCTCACCGTCGATACGTAGCGATAAACCAAAATGAAAAATATCAACCAGCTCTAAAATTACTTGTTCAGTATCTGGCGTTTGTTTTTTCCACCATTTCCAACCGTAATGATCCAGCATTTCTGCACATTCAACCCAAATAGCTCTATACCATTCAAAGCCTTGACTAAACCATTGCTCATGTACTTTGGTATTCATGGCATTTTGCATTTCTAGCATAACAACTAGTTTGTTTAAATTCGCAGACATATTGGTTCCACTGTTGGATTTATAATTAGGGTAATAATACAGATAATATAACTTAACGACCAGCCGAAAACTCATGCCACGAGTTGATCAGGTCAACAAAGTCTTCAAAACCACAACCACTGCTTAAATCATTCTCTTCCAGCATGAGTTCGTCATCTTGGTAGGCTAATATATCTTCGTTATCTTGATGCAGCGCATGTGCTTCGAATAATGCTTCATCTTTAGAAAGGATCAGATCAATTTCTTGGCCTTTAAGTGTTACCGGCTCAAAGCTTGAACTCACCGAGCTAATAAGTGCCTGCACCATCGCCACTTTATCTTTGCCTATTTCTTCATTTAACCAGCGGCCTATAATCGCGTGCTCGCTGCTAATTTTAATTCTTAACCCACTAATAGGATCGCGAATGAATTGGTATTCCATAACTTTATTCCAGTACTGCTAATACAACAGATTATAACCTAATCAGCTATGAATAATGAAAGCCAGATACAAAAATAGCGCCATAAGGCGCTATTAAAGTATGCTCACTATAGCTAACCGCCTGAGCGATAGCGGGCAGCATCAATAATTGCCCATAAATGGAATACGGCTCCAATAATGGCTGGAACAACTAAAAACCATAACGCATAACCGCCAAAAACCAGAATTGCAAAAACAAGTGCCGCTAAAATGCGGCCCTGCACCAACTGCCCTAAACCGGGGAAAAAAATATTACATAATGCTGCGATTACGTTACCGCCAGAACCTTGTTGAGACATACTAACCTCTGTAGTTTAATTAATTTTGTATTTGTACTTATTATTTATACTTACACACTTTATGCCAATTTATTAAGGCTTACAAATCATACAGTTAAATTATTACGAATTTATCATTTTAGTATTTTTTGCCAAAAATAAGTCAAATTAGCAATTTTAAATAGCTATTTTAGTTACTTGCTCAGTTTATACTGTTAACTATTCAACAACTTAAATACGTATTTTATAAATAGCTGTTTATAAAAACAGTATTTTATTTAGCCTAACAAAAACACCTGTTATACTGCTCTCATTATTGATTAAAAAGGCGTAACGATGGACGTTTCAGAATTACTCGATGGCTTAAATGATAAACAACGCGATGCCGTTGCAGCGCCATTACAAAACATGCTGGTATTAGCAGGAGCAGGTTCAGGTAAAACTCGAGTATTGGTTCATCGTATTGCCTGGTTAATGCAAGTAGAGCAAGCCTCTGCCTATAGTATTTTTGCGGTAACCTTTACTAATAAAGCCGCTAAAGAAATGCGCTCACGGGTTGAAGAAACATTAAAAGCCCCTGTAGGGGGCATGTGGATTGGTACTTTCCATGGTTTATCGCACCGAATTTTGCGTGCACATCACCGTGAAGCAAACTTACCAGAAGCCTTTCAAATTTTAGACTCTGACGATCAGCTTCGTATGATCAAGCGCTTATTAAAATCGATGAATATTGATGATAAAAAATGGCCGGCAAAGCAGTTTGGTTGGTACATAAGCGCTAAAAAAGATGAAGCTCTGCGCCCTAAAGATATTCAGGCATACGATATTAACGAGCAAATGATGCTGCGCGTTTATGCCGCCTATCAAGAAGCTTGTGATAGAGCGGGCCTAGTTGATTTTGCTGAAATATTACTACGTAGCTATGAGGTTCTTAAAAATAACCCAACCTTGCTGCGTCATTATCAGCAGCGCTTTGCGCACATGCTCGTAGACGAGTTTCAAGATACCAATACTATTCAGTATGCATGGTTAAAATTACTTGCGGGCGATACCAGCAGCATCATGATTGTAGGTGATGATGACCAAAGTATTTATGGTTGGCGCGGCGCAAAAATAGAAAACATTAAACGCTTTTTAACCGATTTTGATGCAGAGACGATTCGCCTTGAGCAAAACTATCGCTCGACTGCCACTATTCTTAAAGCCTCAAACGCGTTAATTCAAAATAACTCCGAGCGAATGGGTAAAAGTTTATGGACCGATGGTAACGACGGTGAACCTATTTCTATTTATGCTGCTTTTAATGAGCTAGATGAAGCGCGCTTTGTGAGTAGCAAATTACGTAGCTGGCTTAATGCGGGTAATGCACTTCAAGATGCGGCTATTTTATATCGTAGTAATGCGCAATCGCGGGTACTTGAAGAAGCAATGCTACAAGAAGGTTTAAAATACCGAATTTATGGCGGTATGCGATTCTTCGAACGCCAAGAAATTAAAGATGCTCTTTCATACTTACGCTTAGTGGGTAACCGCCAAGATGATGCGGCATTTGAGCGTGTTATTAATACGCCCGCCCGCGGCATTGGCGATAAAACATTAAGCCATATACGTGACTGCGCTCGCGCTGAATCCTTGCCGCTTTGGTATGCTGCTAAAGCCATTGTAGAGCAACAGCATTTATCGGGTCGCGCTTCTGGAGCTGTTGCCAAGTTTGTTGAGTTAATTGAACATATTGAAGATAAGATTAGTGACTTAACGCTGCACGAGCAGGCTAAATATGCCATTCAAACCTCAGGGTTAATGGCAATGTATCAGGCTGAAAAAGGTGAAAAAGGCCGTGCTCGGGTTGAAAACTTAGAAGAATTAATTAGCGCCTGCGATCAATATGAACTCCCTGAAGAGGAAGAATTCAGTTCACCACTACAAGGCTTTTTAGCCTACACCTCGCTTGAATCAGGTGAAGGGCAAGCTGATGAACATGAAGATGCGGTACAAATGATGACGCTTCACTCAGCTAAAGGCTTAGAGTTTCCGCTGGTATTTATGGTCGGTGTTGAAGAGGGCATGTTCCCATCACAACAAAGTAATGAAGAAACGGGCCGTTTAGAAGAAGAACGCCGCCTTTGTTATGTAGGTATGACCCGTGCTATGGATAAACTGTATATAAGCCACGCAGAAAGCCGCCGTTTATATGGTCAAGAAAAATACCACAGCCCATCGCGTTTTTTACGTGAAATACCCGAAGACTGCGTAGAAGAAATTCGCATTAAAACCCAGGTTTCTCGCCCGCCAGCAGCTGGTCGCTTTAGTGCATCGGTTAGCCATGCCGCCTTTGAAGAAAGCGGGTTTAATTTAGGTCAACGGGTGCTACATGCAAAATTTGGCATTGGTACGGTGCTTAATTACGAAGGCAGTGGCGCACAATCGCGAGTACAAGTTAACTTTGACGACTTAGGTAGTAAGTGGTTAGTAACAGCTTATGCAAGACTACAAGCCGTTTAACCGCGTTATAGAGCATCTGCAACAGCAGCTAACGAATGCTAAACATCGTCAGTTACTGTTGCTTACAGGCGATAAAAATTGGTGTTATGAGCAATGCACTCAGCTGCTTGCTCAATTACAGCAACCCTCTTTTGTTCTTTCTAAAAACACAAATTTAGTTAATGCACATTGGCCAGAGCATACCCATCAAATTTTAGGGCAAGAGTGCGCCCATGCTGTTTATGATGGCTACAGTGGACTGGTGCCAGATAAACTAGCAGCCTTAGCGGGCGTAGTTCAAGCGGGTGGCTTTTTAATTGTATTACTTCCACCGCTCGAATCACTTGAACATTGGTGCGATCCTGCGCTGCCATTATTTCAATCATTTGGACAAGCGCATCAATACAGCTTTTTTAATCAACGCTTAAAGCACTTACTGAGCAACGCCTCCTTATTACATTTTAATCAACAAGATGGCTGGGTTACTCTTGCCGACATTGATTCATCAGCAGGTACAATAGATTTTACCGAGCAACAACAATGTGTTGAATTAATAAAAAAAACCGCGCACGGACGGGCAAATAGACCATTATTGATTAATGCTGATCGGGGACGGGGTAAATCAGCGGCATTAGGGATTGCCGCAAGCGAGCTCAGCGATAAAAAAATCCTCATCAGCTCTATGCAATTTCGCGCATTGCACAGCAGCTTTAAACATTTAGCAAACGCACTTAATTTGGAGTATCAAGCAGGCAATAAATGCATTGCAAACATGCAATATATTGCACCTGATCAGCTACTTAACGAACAGCCTGAGTGTGACTTGCTATTAATTGATGAAGCGGCAGCAATCCCTGTTCCAATGCTCATAAAACTACTCCACCTTTATCCTCGCGTGGTATTTTCAAGCACCATGGTTGGCTATGAAGGCAATGGTCGCGGCTATATTCTAAAGTTTACTCGCTACATTAAAACGCATTTTAAAAATATGCGCAGTATGACTCTTGAGCAGCCTATTCGCTTTGCAAAGCAGGACCCATTAGAGCTGCACATTCGCACGTTATTAGCCTTAGATGCTGAACACCACAGCCTCACCTTACACTCTACCCCTCTGCAATTTAAGCAGTTACAGGCACATCAACTTGCTAGTAACGAGTCACTACTTTATCAAGTGATTGGGTTGCTAACGCTGGCACATTATCAAACCAGTGTGAATGATTTACGCCACTTACTAGACGCCACTAAACAACATGTATTTGTTTGCCAACAAGGTGATAATATTCTCGGTGTCTGTTTAATTGCGATTGAAGGTGGGTTTAATGCCGCCATGAGCAATGAAATAGCACAAGGAAAGCGCAGGCCTCAAGGTCACTTAATGGCACAAACGTTAGCACAATTGAGTTTTAATGCTGATGTTTTAAAACAACACTGCGCCCGCGTGGTGCGTATTGCCATTGATCCACAGCATCACAACAAAAAAATAGGCACACAGTTACTTAAATACTGTGAACAGCAATTGCAGAGCGAGTGTCATTGGTTTGGTGCCAGCTTTGGTGGCAATGCGCAATTACTCAGTTTTTGGCAAAGTAATGGCTTTGATTTAGTTAAACTCGGTTTTCAAAAAGATAAGGCAACGGGCGAGCACAGCGCATTAGTTGTTAAAAGCTTAACTAAAAGTGACCAACTAGTAGAGCAATTAGTAGCACAGTTCGAAGCCGATTTCCCTTTGAAACTACTCGATCACTATAGTCAGCTTGATTATCAACTGGTCGCGAAAATTGTCTCTCATTTTAATACTCATACTGGCAGTATCACTGAGCAATTAAGATTAAAGTCTATGTTAACAAGTGACTACCAGCTTTTTAATATAAAACCATTGCTCTGGCGACGTTTTTGGGCATTGCCGTATAGCTTGCCAACCGATGACGATAATTTCCAATATGTTTTTATTAGGCTAGTATTACAAAATTGGACACCGAAAAATATCCAAAGTCAGTTAGGTTTGAATGGCACAAAGTCATTTAATACATTATTTAAAAAGGCTGTAAATAATTGGTATGAGCGCATTTCGCATAATAGCAAACCTTAACATTGTCCTTATAGCATTAGTGCTTGGGCAAACTTTCGCGCATGCCGAGCAAACCAACAACAAAGTAATTAAGCTGGGCATGTCTACTGCACTGACTGGCCCTGCTAAAAATATTGGCCAACAGTTACATAAAGGTAGCAGCGTTTATTTTGACAAAGTTAATAACGCTGGCGGCATTAATGGCGCTAAGGTGCTACTTTTAGTTGCTGACGATCACTATGAACCCAAACAAACCGTTAATAATACTCGTGAGTTTATTTACACAAATAAAGTTGATGCCCTGTTTGGTGCCATGGGTACCCCAACCAGCCATGCAATTATACCTTTACTAGAACAATCAAAAATTCCGTTCTTAATGCCTTTTAGCGGGGCGAGCTTTCTTCGTGAAAAACCGTCAGTTAAAGCATTTAACTTAAGAGCAAGCTATAACGACGAAGCACAAGAACAAATCAAATACCTCGTTGAAGAGCATAAACATACTAAAATAGGGCTGTTTATACAGGCTGACGAATTTGGCTTATATGTAGAATCAGGACTAAGAGAAGCGCTCGCTAAATATAACCTTACACCGGTAATAGTTGCTCGCTACAAACGCAATAGCCAAGATGTGGAGTCAGCACTTAATACCTTAAAATTAAGCGGAGTAACGGCAATCTGTTTAGTCGGCACTTATGAACCACTCTCTGAGTTTATTAATAGTGCCCAAAAGCAAGGGTTTAATCCTGAATATACTAGCGTTTCGTTTGTACCCAGCTTTGACTTATTTGATGAAGTAAACTCACCATCAAATATTATGGTAACTGAGATTGTTCCAAACCCACTAAATTGTAACGATAATTTTTGTACTGAGTTTTTAGCCGATATGCAAGCGAGCAACATCAAAAAACCGAGTCGTCTTCATTTTGAGGGTTATATTAACGCTATGGCATTTAGCAAAGCAGCGAAAAACTGTCAATTCCCCCTTCAGCAATCCTGCCTGATGAATGAGCTTAATTCTTTATTAGTAACCGATACACTTATCCAAAAGTTATTCATAAATACTGAAAACAACAATAAACGTAATGTTTATCGCTCTTATTATGTGAATAAATAAATACCTTGCAAATATTGTTCTATCCTTAGTATACAAACTTAGTATGTGAGGAAGCCATGGACTTAATTAATTTTAAAGTGGGTTATAAAACCATTTCACTTAAGATTCTTGATATCTTATTAACGGAACAATTTCATAATAACCTCACGGTGCTGCCTAACGATAACAAGAGCTTCCTAGGCGTTAAAGATTATATGGGGATCCCAACCCCAGTATTTGACTTAGGAATAATTTTAAATGGCGTGTCTACAGAGCACAGTAACCGAGATGCGTTAAAGCAACTTAAATCTTGGCAAAAACAACTCAATACGTGGTTTAATCAATTAGAACAAGCGTTACTAAGTTCGCAAAATTCGTTAAATACGAGTCAATGTGAGCTTGCTGACTTTGAACAATTTTATATGGAATTTAAAACCGATAACGACGAATTAAAAAGTACGATGTCACGCTTTAATGAGCCGTTTAAATCACTTTTACAAAAAGTAGAAGACACTATTAAAGTACATAAACAAAAAAATAGTAAACAAGTCCTCATACAGCTTGAAATTGTAAAGCGCCATGAGCTGATCCAATTAGAGCGCTTATTTGAATCAGCCAAAGAGCAAATAACCTTAGACTATAAACCGATTATTGTTTTTACAACAAAAGATGGAATGACCCCGCATGTTGGCTTATTAGTTGATAAAGTAGAAGATAATATTGAATATAGACAAGAAGATATAAAACCTCTCGATAAGTTGACTGAAATAGGCTTTGATATTGATCCACAAACAAGAAATATGATGCATGGATTAATTAAGCTAGCCGATAAACACAGCGTACTTATTGATCCAAGCGCTATATTTAAACCCAAAGAACTTCAAGCTTCTAACAACACACAAGAGCAAGAAACCGAACCCTATGGACTGTTCTAAGCTAATTATTTGTTATAAACAACACTTAATAACAAAAGTTCGGTTAGTAGGCTTTAGGCGCTTATTCTTTTACTTTTACCTTTCAGCTGCATTTTCACTTTTCTGCAGACAACAAAAAACCCGTCACATCGCTGTAACGGGTTTCTCTTATTTGGAGCCTGGTAATGTCCTACTTTCACATAGCAAATGCTACACTATCATCGGCGCTGTTTCGTTTCACTACTGAGTTCGGCATGGGGTCAGGTGGGTCCAAAACGCTATTGTCACCAAGCAAATTTGGTGTAAGTTCGATTTAATCGAGCTTACTAAAATTTGGAATTTCTGATAATAAAGAGTAATCAAGTAATCTACTTTAGTTCTATTAACTTCTTCGCTTAAACTATCACATAAAACGCGTTTGGCGTTGTATGGTTAAGCCTCACGGGTAATTAGTACAAGTTAGCTTAATGGCTCACACCACTTCCACATCTTGCCTATCAACGTTGTAGTCTTCAACGGC